>JBEEJM010000001.1:0-3262 GCA_041169205.1 Pseudomonadota bacterium
CGCCGAGGTCCGCCTGGACATCGTGGACCATGTGATCGACCAGGTGTCGGTCAGCCCAAGTCGCCAGCGCCGATCCAGCGACACCGATTTTTCGCAGTTGCTCGGCCTGTAAACCGCTGGCTAGCAGCCCGCGTCAGGCGCAAAAACGCCGTTGCGCCATTTGCAGCAGCCCGTCAAAAATCAGGTTGTCGACCAGTTCGAATGGACGGGTCATGCTGGGCGCCATCTTCCAGCCTGCGCCGCCGGTCATGATGCATTTGGGCTCTGCCCCGCAATGGTTGCGCACATGTTGCACCATGCATTCCACCGCACCGGCAATGGCATAGGTGCCGCCGCTGGTGAGTGCGTCGCTGGTGTTGGTGGGGAACTCGATCACCTCGCCCGTTGGCACGTGCAGCCCGGCCGTGCCGGATTCGAGCGCACGCAGCATGATGCCGTGGCCCGGCAGAATAAAGCCACCCAAAAACTTGCCGGTGGCGTCTACCGCTTCCACCGTCACGGCGGTGCCCACCATCACCACCACCATGGGTTTGGGCGGCCCCTGCTCCAACATGCGGTGGTAGGCCCCAATCATGGCGACCCAGCGGTCGGCACCCAGGCGGGTGGGGTGGTCGTAGCCGTTGGTCAGGCCAGCCTCGGAATCGCTGGAGACCACCCACTGCGGGGCAACATCCCACAGCTCCATTTGCTCCTGCACCCGGCGCTTGACAGCGTCACCCGCCACCACACAGCCCAGTACGTGCTTGGGCATTTGCATGGCACCCCAGGGGCCATCGGCCAGGCGGTCAATGTTTTCCAGAAACTCTGCGCCGTGGTGCAGCAGCGTGGCGTGGGGGTGAGGCGAGTCGTACTGCGCCCATTTGAGCCGTGTATTGCCGATATCCAGTGCGAGAAACGTCATGCTGGTTTACCCCTGACGCCAAGGCAAGCCGCGCATACGCCAGCCGCCTTTGTTGCCCCGGTGGGCATGGGTGTCGGGGTCGCCCTCAAAGCCTTCCAGAATGTTGTAGGCCGCCAGGCCCAGCTCGGTAGCGCGTTTGGCGGCGGCTATCGAGCGCACACCGCTGCGGCACAGCAGCAGCACTTTTTTGCCAGCGGGCACCGCGGCTTGCAGTGCGGCATCGAACTCTGCGTTCATGGCCATGCCGGGCCACTGCTTCCAGGCGATGCCGATCGCGCCAGGCACAAAGCCGACCCACTCGCGCTCGGCGTCGGTGCGCACATCAACCAGCACGGCGTCGCCCGCTTGCCACCAGGCAAAGGCTAGCGCGGCAGACACGTCGCCCGCGTAGCCTGCGGCGTCGCGTTGGGTGTGCGGACCCACGCCACCGGCGTCGTGGCGCACACCGGAGGTCAGGTTGGCGGGGACGGCCTCAAGAATGCGCTGGGGCGGTGGCAGGTGCAAGGTTTCCATGATGGCGGTGAATTCGGCCAAGGTTTTGCCCGCCACCCGCGCGTTGCCCGATTTCTCGGACCCTATGGTGGACTGGGTGCGCCCTTGGTAGTCGTGGCCCGGCCACACCACGGTCTCGTCGGGGAGTTTGAAGAGAATCTGCGTCAGGCTGTGGAACATGTCCGCAGCGCTGCCGCTTTGAAAGTCTGTGCGCCCGCAGCCGTTAATCAGCAGCGAGTCGCCCGTAAACACATGATTGCGCCAGACCAAGCTCATGCTGCCGGCGGTGTGACCGGGCGTGTGCAGCGCGGTGATGTGCTCCCCGCCAAACGCCAGCGTGTCGCCATTGGCCAGTTGCACGGCGGCGGTCAAGATGCCGCAGCCTTGCGGTGCGGCCGTTTTGGCACCCGCGTGCTCGGCCAGCTGGCCCGCGCTGGTGATGTGGTCGGCGTGGGCGTGGGTTTCTACCGTCCAGAGGAGTTTGAGCCCGTATTGGCGCAGCACGCCCAGGTCGCGCTCCAGTTGGTCGTCGACCGGGTCAATGATCAGGGCGTCGCGCGACGCCTCATCAAAAATAACATAGGTATAGGTGCTGGAAGCGGTGTCAAACAGCTGGATGGGTTGCATGTCGTCCTCGCCGATCGTGTCGGCAGTATTGATGTTGTGGGGTGAACTCTAATGGATATTTAGCAAGATAGGCGTTTGCACGGGGTGCAAACCCCGTAAGCCTGTGTTGGGTGCAAATCGTTTACAGTTGACGTTTACGTAAACGTCAACTGCGCGTCCCTTTCAAAAATCAGCGCAGAGACCCAGGAGACACCATGACCGACTTGTCCGCTGAATTCAAAGCCCTCGCCAACTACCGCCCCACGAACAAGGTGCGTTTTGTCACCGCTGCCAGCCTGTTTGACGGGCACGACGCGGCCATCAACATCATGCGCCGCATCCTGCAGGGCATGGGTGCCGAGGTGATTCACCTGGGCCACAACCGCAGTGTGGACGAGGTGGTGACTGCCGCCTTGCAGGAAGACGTGCAGGGCATTGCCATCAGTTCCTACCAGGGCGGCCATGTCGAATACTTCAAGTACATGGTCGATCTGCTCAAGAGCCGGGGTGGCGCGCACATCCAGGTGTTTGGCGGCGGTGGCGGCGTCATCGTTGCCCCCGAGATTCGCGAGCTGCATGCCTATGGCGTGAGCCGCATCTACAGCCCCGAAGACGGCCAGCGCATGGGCTTGGCCGGCATGATTGGCGAAATGGTGATGCGCTGCGACAAGGACATCACCGCGCTGGCCCCGACCCAGCTGGAAGCCATTCAGGGCCATACCGAAGCCAGCTGGCGCGCTCTGGCCCAGTTGCTCACCGCCATTGAGGCTTCTAAGGTCGATGAGGCGCTAGCCCTCGCCCTTCGTGCGCAAGCAGCTACTAAAAAGATAGCGGTTGTCGGCATCACCGGAACCGGCGGTGCCGGTAAATCCAGCCTGACCGACGAGCTGATTCGCCGTTTGCGTCTGGACCAAAACGATGCGTTGCGTGTGGCCGTCATCTCGATTGACCCCAGCCGCCGCAAGAGCGGTGGCGCGCTGTTGGGCGACCGTATTCGCATGAATGCCATCTCGCCTTGGAAAACGCAAGCCCCCACGCTCCCCACTGCGTGCGGTTCGCTGCCCCCCGAGGGGGCTGGCATCGCCTTAGGGCGGCCTGGCGGCGATACCGGCCAGCGCGTGTTCATGCGCTCTCTCGCTACCCGCGACTTCGGCTCTGAAATCAGCGCCGCACTGCCGGACGTGATTGCCGCTTGCAAGGTGGCAGGCTTTGATTTGATCGTGGTGGAAACCTCCGGCATTGGCCAGGGCGACGCAGCCATCG
>JBEEJM010000002.1:0-4519 GCA_041169205.1 Pseudomonadota bacterium
GTTTTCTCGTTCATGCCGTCCACGCCGACTTCCAGGCCGCGCAGGGCTTTCTGGAACGACTCCTGGAAGGTACGGCCCATGGCCATCACCTCGCCCACCGACTTCATCTGCGTGGTCAGGCGGCTATCGGCTGCGGGGAATTTTTCGAACGCGAAACGCGGAATCTTGGTAACCACGTAGTCGATGCTGGGCTCGAACGACGCGGGGGTTGCACCACCGGTAATGTCGTTGCGCAACTCGTCCAGCGTAAAGCCCACAGCCAGCTTGGCCGCGACCTTGGCGATGGGGAAACCCGTGGCCTTGGAGGCCAAAGCAGACGAACGGCTCACGCGCGGATTCATCTCGATCACTACCATGCGGCCGTCTTCGGGATTAATGGAAAACTGCACATTTGATCCACCGGTGTCCACACCAATTTCGCGCAGCACTGCCAGCGACGCGTTACGCAGGATTTGGTATTCCTTGTCGGTCAGCGTTTGCGCAGGTGCCACGGTAATGGAGTCGCCGGTGTGCACGCCCATAGGGTCCAAATTTTCAATGGAGCAAACGATGATGCAGTTGTCCGCCTTGTCGCGCACCACTTCCATCTCGTACTCTTTCCAACCCAACAGAGACTCTTCAATCAGCAGCTCGTTGGTGGGCGAAGCTTCCAGTCCGCGCTTGCAGATTTCTTCAAATTCTTCCGGGTTGTAGGCAATGCCGCCACCCGTGCCGCCCAGTGTGAAGCTGGGGCGAATGACGGTGGGAAAACCCAGCGTCTTTTGCACCGCCCAGGCTTCTTCCATGGTGTGCGCAATACCGGAGCGGGCAGAGCCCAGACCAATTTTGGTCATGGCGTCTTTGAACTTGAGGCGGTCTTCGGCCTTGTCGATGGCTTCAGGCGTAGCACCAATCAGTTCGACCGGTTTGCCGGTGGCTGCGCCCATGTATTTTTCGAGCACGCCGTTGTGCCACAGGTCGAGCGCGCAATTCAACGCGGTCTGGCCACCCATAGTGGGCAGGATGGCATCGGGGCGCTCTTTGGCGATGATCTTCTCGACCGTCTGCCAGGTAATGGGCTCGATGTAGGTCACATCCGCCGTGGCGGGGTCGGTCATGATCGTGGCGGGGTTGCTGTTGATCAGGATGACCTTGTAGCCCTCTTCGCGTAATGCCTTGCAGGCCTGCACGCCAGAGTAGTCGAACTCGCAGGCTTGCCCAATGATGATGGGGCCTGCGCCAATGATAAGAATGCTTTTTAAGTCGGTACGTTTTGGCATGGTGGAACTCGTTGCTTTTGTAGCTTTTTACTTTTCGATCAATTCAGGCTCGCGGTGGCCAGCTTGGCCCCGAACCACATAAACAGGCCACCTACCGAGCTGGACAGGCTGGCGGTCAAGCGCTTGCGGCGGCTAAAGGCTTGTGCCAGACGCGCGCCCGCAAAAATCAGCGCTGACAGGTACAGGGCGCTGAAGGCCATGACGATGGCGCTCAAAATCAGAAACGGCACGGCGGGCGTGTCGTAGGTCGGGTCGATGAACTGCACAAAAAACGACAGCAAAAACAATATCGCTTTCGGATTCAGCAAGCTGATCACCAAAGCCCGCCTGAATGGGTGCGCGAGGTGCGCAGGCGCCTGCGCCGAAGCCACCTGCTGCGCTGGGCTTAGGTCACGCCATTTTTGAATGGCAGACCACACCAGATTCACACCCACCCAGGTCAGGTAGGCCGCACCGGCGTACTTCACCACCATGAACAGCGCAGGGTTGCTGCGCAACAAACCTGAAGCACCCAAGGCAGTGAGCGTGAGCAACACCGTGTCGCCCACAAACACGCCAAATGCGCCCTGCCAACCCGCCTTCACACCGCGCGCGGTGGCAACCGACAGAACGAACAGCGAGTTGGGGCCGGGCAGCAAGATGATGACCAAAGCGCCCAGCGCGTAGGTCCAAATGTCGGTGACACCGTAGAAGCTCATGCGCACTTTTCCATGTGGGTGGCCATGTCACACATGAAGCGGTCAAACAGGTAGCCAATGTCGTGCGGGCCGGGCGACGCTTCGGGGTGACCCTGAAAGCTGAACGCCGGCTTGTCGGTGCGCTCCAGCCCCTGCAGCGTGTTGTCAAACAGGCTGATGTGGGTGGCGCGCACGTTGGCGGGCAGCGACTTCTCATCCACTGCAAAACCGTGGTTCTGGCTGGTGATGGACACACGACCACTCTGGAGGTCTTTCACCGGATGGTTAGCGCCATGGTGGCCAAACTTCATCTTGAAGGTCTTGGCACCCGAGGCCAGCGCCATGATCTGGTGGCCCAGGCAAATGCCGAAGGTAGGAATGCCGGTTTCGATCAACTCTTTGGTAGCGGCAATGGCGTAGTCGCAAGGCTCGGGGTCGCCAGGGCCGTTGGACAAAAAGATGCCATTGGGTTGCAGTTTCAGTACGTCGGCAGCCGTTGTCTGCGCGGGCACCACGGTGACCTTGCAGCCGCGCTCGGCCAGCATGCGCAAGATGTTTTTCTTGACGCCAAAGTCGTAGGCCACCACATGGAACTTGGGGTCGGTTTGCTGGCCATAGCCCGGCTTGCCGTCGGCATGGGCCAGCTTCCATTCGGACTCTGTCCAGCCGTAGCTGGTAGCGCTGGAAACCACTTTGGCCAAGTCCAGGCCCGCCATGCTGGGCGCGCCCTTGGCGGCTGCTACCGCCTTTTCGATGGCTTCTTTGGTGACTGCTTCGCCTACGGCCAGCGCCAGAATGCAGCCGTTTTGCGCACCCTGGGTGCGCAACTGGCGGGTCAACTGACGGGTGTCGATGTTGGCGATGGCGACCGTTCCCTCGGCCACCAGATACTGCGAGAGCGTCTGTGTGGAGCGAAAGTTGGAGGCAATCAGCGGCAAGTCTTTGATGATCAGCCCGGCGGCGTGGACCCGTGTGGACTCCACGTCTTCGGGGTTGATGCCGTAGCTGCCGATGTGGGGATAGGTCAACGTGACGATCTGCTGGCAATAGCTGGGATCCGTGAGGATCTCCTGGTAGCCGGTCATGGAGGTGTTGAACACGACTTCGCCGACTGTGGAGCCGCTAGCTCCAATGGAATTGCCAATATAGACCGTGCCGTCTGCGAGCGCCAAGATGGCGGGTGGGGTAATTCCCTTGAGAGACAAAAGCACTGGTTTCTCCGAATGGGTTACGGTTACGCCCAAACGCGCTCAAGAATGGCTCTTGGCGGATGCTTTTAAGAGGGAAATGTTCAGAGTTGCGCTTGGGACAGCTGTTTTCTGGAAAGCCACTGATTATAGCGGAGAGGGGCGCTTGTTACCTGCAAAGTCCCCACTAGCCACCATGCGTCGGCCTTTCTTGACCTGTGCCATGGTGTCCCCCGCCAGTTTGATCAAATCGTCCACATAGCCATTACCGCCCTGCACCACCTGGATTCCAATGCTGGCGCTGCAGGCCACCTGCGCATTGCCCAGCTCAAAATTGCGTGCCTCCATCAGGTCCAGCACCTTGTCGGCCACGGCGTTGGCGTGATTGCGTGCGTGCGCCTCCTCCTGCCCCAGGTCTTCCAAAAGGATGACGAACTCGTCGCCCATGAGCCGCGCGACCGTGTCTTTTTGCCGCACGGCCGCCAGTTGGGCAGGCCCGTCAGCGCGTCGTTGAACGACAAGGCACGGATCAACTCATCGGCCGCAGCCTGGGCCGGTGCTTCGCGCATCACACAGCAGAGGCCGACACGCTGGCCACGGTCGTCGCGTATGGGGGTGTAGGTCGTGGTTACTGGAATGGCGCTGCCAGACTTGCTGACGCGTAAGTTCACCCCCCTCGCATCGTCTTGCTGGATTTCGTCAGCGGGAATCAGGCGCTGCCGCGTCTGGCCCAGCATCTCTTCGGCGCTGTAGCCCAACCTGGCCTGAGCGCCGGTGCTCCAGTGGGTGATGCACCCATTGGCATCTTCCAGAACAATCGCGTCCGTTGAGCCCCGCATCACGGCCCGAAGCGACTGCGCAAGTTGCAGCCTGCTGCGATTCAGGCGCATGCTCCACCAGGCAGCAAAGCCTGTGATGCCAACCGACACCATTGTCAACGCTACCAAAGCGTAAGCCCACCACTGCATGTCAAGCCTCTGGAGTTCTGGTTTGCATGTCGTCCATCATAGTCAGCCATGGTGGTATTCGCAGCACTCTGCCCCGCGGATGCTTTTATTTCAGCAATAGTGTTTTAAGGTCGAATCAGCCCGTAGCCCCCGTAGAATCTGCGTGAGCAGCTTCTCTTTTGATAGCAACTCTATGCAGAATCCAATGGACAGTGGGACGCGAACGCCCCACCTCCACCCGTCAGTTAGACCGGATACTGCTGCACCGATGGCTCAATGGTGATCCACTTGAGTTCGGTGAACTCGTCGATCACAGCACGGCCATCAAATTTGCCATAACCGCTGTTCTTGGTTCCACCGTACGGGGCTTGGGCCTCGTTTTGCACGGTGGAGCCGTTGACGTGCACTGAGCCAGACTCTATGCGCATGGCCACGTCCAGTGCCCGTGT
>JBEEJM010000003.1:0-3665 GCA_041169205.1 Pseudomonadota bacterium
TGATCGTGGGCCTGCCCCACATACACCAGGGTCAACATCATGAAGATGAAGGCCTGCAGCGCGACGATCAATATGTGAAAGATCGCCCAGCCCGTACCCGCCACCACATGACCGAACCACAGGGCAATGCCCGTAGCCGACCCAAACCCGACCGCACCCATGAGTGCGATCAACATGAACACCAGCTCGCCAGCGTACATATTCCCGAACAGCCGCATGCCGTGTGACACGGTTTTGGCAGTAAATTCAATCAATTGCATGCCGACGTTCAGCACACCCAGAATCAGGGCAAAAATCGGGTTCTTGCTGGTGCCGAACGGAGCGGTCACCAACTCATGCGCCCAGCCGCCAGCGCCTTTGATCTTCACGTTGTAGTACAGGCAAACCAGCAGTACCGAGCAAGACATGCCCAACGTGGTGGACAAGTCGGCCGTAGGCACTACACGTAGGTAAGCATGGTGGGCGTCGTTACCGGCAGCACCGTAAATCATTTGCCAAATCAGGGGGAGCAAGTCCACCGGCAAAAAGTCCATGGAGTTCATCAAGAACACCCACATGAACACGGTCAGCGCCAAAGGACCGACAAATTTGCGCGACTCGGCGTTGTGAATAATGCCCTTGGCTTGGGTGTCGACCATTTCCAGCAAGATTTCCACAGCGGCTTGCATGCGGCCAGGAACACCGGAGGTGACGGTTTTGGCCACGCGCCACATCACGAACAAGCCAACCACACCCAACAGAACCGACCAGAAGATCGAATCTAGGTTGAATACGGTGAAGTCGATGACGCCGGATTGCTTGGTGGTTTGCAAATGGGTCAGGTGGTGACCAATGTATTCACCAGCCGTCGGGCCTTGCGTTGCAGCGTGTTCTTCAGCAGCCATCAGTTACTCTTGTCAGTTACTTTTGCCGTTAAGCGTTGTATTCAGCACTGGCTGCGATTTGCGTCTTACCGCAAGCGCCAACCAGTACACCTTCATTGTCACCACCAAACCTACCAGCATTGCCGGCCAGCTCAGATTCGCTACCAGACGATGGGCTGCAAAAAGCACCCCCACCGTCATAACAATTTTTACAAATTCCCAGACAAAAAAGCTTAGCACCGCGGAACCCGCGTTTGCCGAAGCAAATTGTCCTGTCACACCGCGCGCAAACAGCGCTGCTGGAATAACCACTGCCAGCGCTCCACAGCCCGCCGACACTGCAACCGAAGCTTTTCCGGTCACGCCCCACGCAGCGAGAGCCACCAGAATCCCCACCACCACTTGCCCCGCAACCACCCACCAGGGAGATAACGAAGGATTCTGCTCACGAAGCGCTTGCGCCTGTTCTGCAGTTAAGGGGGTGAAGTCAGAGACCTCATCGTTTTCATCGATCCGGCCTGTTTCAGCGGCGATTATCGTCATCTCAGATTACGCCCAGGTTACAGACTGCAATTTTGTGCACAGCCATCGATTATACGTAGAAACCCGGTGCGACCCAATAGCCAGTCTTGAAATTTGCGCCAAAGCCACCACACGACGCCGACACGGCGATAATTTCGTCATGCCACTTCCAGAGATCCCCCCCAGCGAATCGCTGATTCAGTACCCCAGCCAGTTCCCCATCAAAGTCATGGGCCACAAGGTGGACGGGCTGGTGCACGCCATCACCCTGATCGCCAAAGCATTTGACCCTGCGTTTGACGCCTCCACCATCGAGCTGCGCGAGAGCAAGGGAGGCAACTATCTGGGCATCACCATCACCATCACCGCCACCAGCCGTGAGCAGCTCGATGAGCTGTACCGCACGCTGTCCACACACCCGATGGTCAAAGTAGTTTTGTGACGGTTGACGTTCACAACCTCGGCCACGTGGCGTACCTGCCCACGATCGCCGCCATGCAGGCATTTACAGACCAAAGAGACGTGGGGCCCTTGTCCACCATGCGCGACCAGCTATGGATTTGTGAGCACCCACCGGTCTTTACCCAGGGCTTGGCGGGCAAAGCGGAGCATATTTTTATGCCTGGCGACATCCCCGTGGTGCAAACCAACCGCGGTGGGCAGGTCACCTTTCATGGGCCCGGGCAGGTCATGGGTTACCCGCTGATCGACCTCAAGCGCGCGGGCTACTTTGTCAAAGAATATGTGTTCCGCATTGAAGAGGCTGTCATCAAAACATTGGCGCACTTTGGTGTGACGGGGCACCGCGTAGTGGGCGCACCGGGCATTTATGTGCGGTTGAGCGACCCCACCGGCCACGCCAAATTGCCGGTTCGGACTGAGCCGGTCGAAGTCGGCGCAAGCGCCGAGCCCTTTGACTGGCTCCGGGCGAATGGTGCCGAAGTGGGAAAAATCGCCGCACTGGGCATCAAAGTCAGCCGCAACTGCACCTACCACGGCGTGGCACTGAACGTGGCCATGGACCTCGAACCCTACTCCCGTATCAACCCCTGTGGCTACGCCCGCCTGCAAACCGTAGATCTTTTTACAATAGGCGTCTCTGTGGGCTGGGATGAAGCGGCCAACATACTGAGCCAAAAGCTCGCAACCTACCTAGCACCATGAGCCAGAACCCCGACTCCACCGCCACCAACCCGACAGTGCGCGAAGCGCAATCCACCGAAGACTACAACCCGCTGGCCAAGCAAAAGGCTGCTGCCAAGCTATCTCGCATCCCAGTCAAGGTGGTGCAGGGTGAAGTGCTCAAAAAGCCGGACTGGATTCGCGTCAAGGCGGGTTCGCCCACCACGCGCTTTTACGAAATCAAAGAAACACTGCGCGCCAACAAGTTGGTGACCGTGTGCGAGGAAGCCAGTTGTCCTAATATTGGCGAATGCTTTGGCAAGGGCACGGCCACTTTCATGATCATGGGTGACAAATGCACGCGCCGCTGCCCGTTTTGCGACGTGGGCCATGGCCGACCCGACCCGCTGGATGTGAACGAGCCCGACAACCTGGCCAAGACCATTGCCCAGCTCAAGCTCAACTACGTGGTAATCACCAGCGTAGACCGCGACGACCTGCGTGACGGCGGTGCCGGCCATTTTGTGGAATGCATCCGCAAAACCCGCGAGCTCTCGCCCAAGACGCAGATTGAAGTGCTGGTGCCCGACTTCCGCGGCCGTGACGACCGCGCGCTCGAAATCCTGAAAGCCGCGCCGCCGGACGTGATGAACCACAACCTGGAAACGATTCCCCGCCTCTACAAGGAAGCGCGCCCCGGCTCGGACTACCAGTTCAGCCTGAATTTGCTCAAGAAATTCAAGGCCCTGTTCCCCGACGTGCCGACCAAGAGCGGCCTGATGGTGGGCCTGGGCGAGACCGACGAAGAAATTCTGGACGTGATGCGCGACATGCGCGCCCACAACATCGAGATGCTGACCATTGGCCAGTACCTCTCGCCCTCTACCAGCCACCTACCGGTGCGCCGCTACGTGCACCCCGACACCTTCAAGATGTTCGAGGCCGAGGCCTACAAGATGGGCTTCAAGCACGCCGCCGTGGGCGCTATGGTTCGCAGCAGCTACCACGCAGATGTGCAAGCTGGCCACGCCATGGGCAACCCTCCCGCATGAGAAATTGCTCCTGAATTAATAGCTGCTCACGCAATAAATACGGGGGCTAGCGGGCTTCTAGACCATCAAAGCAGGTGCTCAGCACCAAGGCAATGATGTCATCGTC
>JBEEJM010000004.1:0-21063 GCA_041169205.1 Pseudomonadota bacterium
GCGCTGCGGTGGCCAGATCGACGATGTGGCGGGCACAACAAGCGGAATAACCGAGCGCGAGGTGAAAAACCTGCTAGAGGTATCGCAAACCATTGCGCTGCTCTCAACCATCAGCGAGCGCGAGAAAGACCAGAACGTCGTCACCCTCTCCACCCTGCACGCCGCCAAGGGCTTGGAGTGGCCGCATGTGATGCTGGTGGGCGTGACCGAGGGCATGTTGCCCTTCAAGATGGGCGACGGCGCGGATTCGCTGGGCGGCTCGACCCAAGCCGATGAGGCCGCGAATGACGACATGGCCACCCGCCTGCAAGAAGAGCGCCGCCTGATGTACGTGGGTATCACCCGCGCCCAGCGCAGCCTGGCCGTGAGCTGGACCAAACGCCGCAAAAAGGGCCGCGAACTGGTAACCGCCCTGCCCAGCCGCTTTATTGCCGAGATGGGCCTGAACCAGGCCACGGTGAAGGAAGACCCCCGCGAGAAGCTGCGTGCGCTGCGCGCCGAGTTTGCCCTCAAGGCCGAGGCGTCCGCCACGGCCGCCCTACTTTCGCGCTAACCATGCAATTCGCCCCTTCAGTTGCTATCGTTTTAGTAGCTACTTGCGCATACTCCACGGGGGCTAGGGCCCAGAATGATGCAAAAAGTGAGGCGCAGACAGACAACAGCTGCAAAAGCGCGCGCACCTCACCCCTCTCGCGCTTTTGGGAGCTGGAGCCGGCCAGCGACTGCGGCACGTTTGGCCTGCGCGGCTACCGGCCCATCAGCCTGTCGGTCATTGGCTCCGACAGCGTCAATACGGCACCCGACTCACCAACCGCAGGGCATACCGCCACCTACCAGCCCTACAACACCACCGAAACGCGCATTCAGCTCTCGGTGCGGACGAAAGTGGCGCAGGGCCTGCTCACCGGGGGCGACCCGAACCGGCTGGACTCGGTGTGGTTCAGCTACAGCCAGCAGTCGTACTGGCAACTGTTCAACAACGACCTGTCGCGCCCCTTCCGCGCCACCGACCACGAGCCGGAAATCACCTACATCTTCCCCATCGACACCGCGTTGGGCGGCGGCTGGCGGCTGCGCTACGTTGGCCTGAGCGCCAACCACCAATCCAACGGGCAAAGCCTGCCGCTGTCGCGCAGTTGGAACCGGGTGATTGCCCGTGCGGGCATGGAGTACGGCAACACCTTTGCCATCAGCGCCAACGTGTGGCAGCGCATGCCCGAAGACGCCGCCACCGACGACAACCCGGAAATCGCCGATCTGGTCGGGCGCGGGGAACTCTCGGGCGTGTGGAACATCAACCCCAGCAACGCCCTGGCCTTGACGCTGCGGCATTCGCTGCAGGCCAACGCCAATGGGTCGGTGCGTGTCAGCTGGTTGCGCAAACTGTCCACCGCGGGTGACCGCTCGGGCTTGCGTTTTCACACAGAGATATTCAGTGGCTATGGCGACACGCTGCTGGACTACAACCGGCAGCGCACGGTGCTCAGCATGGGGCTAACCCTGCTGGATTGGTAGATGCGCGCCTAGCGCAGGCCATCCCAACCGGTGCGAACTGTGAAGTCGCCAAACCCGGTGCCCTCGTGGGGGTCGAAGTGACCAAACAGCTCGTCGTGCAGATTGGTCAGCACCAACATGGCATCCACCGCATCCTTGTTGAAACCCGCGCGGGCGTGCCCTTGACGGTCCTCGCCTTCCAGGATGAGCTTGTTGATGTACATGCTGCACTCTTTGTAGCCCCACAAAGTGCTGATGGTGTTGGCAATGCGCCGGTGGTGCATTTCGACCACCTGCAACGCACGATTTTTCCGCTGCTCGGGCGTGAACTCATCCAGGCCCATAGGCTGCGTGGGCTCGTCGCCCATGGCCACAATGCCGGGCACTGCGGGCAAGGGCACGCCCGAAGGGCTGAGCCCGATGAATTTGGAATCTTGTTCTGCCAGCGCCTCGTCCCAGCGGCTCCAGGCGGTGTCGGGATCATCCTCCGTAACCTCCAGCCCACGCGAATCCATCGCGTCCTTCTTGGGCGCGTCTGCTGACGAGTCGTTTTTGCCAAAAAATTTACTGAACATTCACCGCTTTCGGCTGAGTAACCGGATGTTACCGCAGCCACCCACCAATTTCTAGCCAAGTCAATGCACGCTGATGAGCCCAATCAACGCAAACGCGGCAAGCACCAACGTTTTGAGTTTTGCGCCGCCCAGTATCGAATTGGGGGTGGCCAGTGGGATGAAGAAATTTAAGGCGTTCACGAGAGTCAAAACAAACAGCCCAATTTCGGCAATTTGTCGCTGATCGCTATCCGCCACAAATCGCAAGCCGCCCGCTGCGACAAGTATCAAGGCGCAGAGCACCCAGGTTTCTGCAGGCACTTTGTAGCTAACAATTCGGGAAGGCTTTCCCGACACTGTTGAAGGGGACATGATGAATAAATTACCGATTACCGTAAGTGTCCATCATAGGCAAATACAGCCCGTCAAACCCCTGTCGTTACATCCTGTTTCGTGGGTTTCAACTGGGACATAAAGCTAAAAAACACTGTGCTCGCAATCTGCCCACGGCAATGCCTTACACCCACAGTGAGGCATTGGGATGGAGGGCTTGGTGACGATTCCAGGCGATTTTTTTGCAGGGGACTTAGCCGGAGTTTGCTGCGTGGTGGTCGCCTCCGCTGCAGCGGCCAAATCCGGGATCCAGCGCATAAAAGGTGTCAGGTCAGGCACGTCAACGATGTACCAAATTTTCTTGGCCGAATCCCACCGAGCACCCAAGGCCTTCACTGCATCTTTCTCAGCAAATGGCGTTACTAAATTGATTCTCATGGCGACCATTATCCCCACTGGAATTTGCAGCGAAGCCGGGTCTAACTACGCCACAAAGCAAAAAGCCCATCACAAGGATGGGCTTTTTACATCGAAACCATGGAGCGGGAAAAGAGGCTCGAACTCTCGACCTATACCTTGGCAAGGTATCGCTCTACCAACTGAGCTATTCCCGCATGGGTGATCACCGAAGTGATCAAAGAAAAATCCATCACGAGGATGAATTAATCAATTTGGTGGCCTGGGGCGGAATCGAACCACCGACACAAGGATTTTCAATCCTCTGCTCTACCGACTGAGCTACCGGGCCTAAGCCTCATATTATAACAGGAGAAAACGTGTTTGAGTACCGCACACCGGGTCAGTTGCCGTGGCGTTTGCTACGGGTAAGGTCAACCCCCAGCTGTTTGAGCTTGCGGTACAGGTGGGTGCGTTCCAGGCCGGTTTTCTCGGCGACACGGGTCATGGAGCCGTTTTCCCTGGCCAAGTGGTATTCAAAATAGGCTTTTTCGAACTCGTCTCGGGCTTCGCGTAGCGGTTTGTCCAGAACAAAGTTCTGGTTGGATTGGGGCCCCAGCGTGGCGGCTGAAGGTAGCGCCATCGGAGCGAATTCGGCGTTGGTGGTAACAGCGGTTGCGGCCAACGGAGCCGGTGCGGCCGTGGCGGCGGCTTTGCGCAAGCTGGCGCGGGCCAAGCCCTGCTCCACAGCTTTCAGGAGTTTTTGCAGGGTGATGGGCTTTTCCAGAAAGGCCAAAGCGCCAATTTTGGTGGCCTCTACCGCGGTGTCAATGGTCGCGTGGCCGCTCATCATGATGACGGGCATGGAGAGCAAGCCGGTGGATGACCATTCCTTGAGCAAGGTCACGCCGTCGGTGTCGGGCATCCAGATATCGAGCAGCACCAGATCGGGTTGCTCGCGGTTGCGGGCGGCACGCGCCTGCGCAGCGTTTTCAGCCAGCTCAACGTTGTGGCCCTCATCATTGAGGATCTCCCACAGCAGGTCCCGAATGCCGTGCTCGTCATCTACAACCAGAATATTTGCCATGGTGCTCGTGCTGTCCCTGTTTGCCGCATGTCGCGCTAAGTGCGCGCACTATTTTCTATGGGCAATGATAACGATACTTGCGCCCCCACCACCGCGCCATCTACCAGCCGGTTGGCAACGTCGACGCGGGAGCCATGTTCGTCCGCGATTTTCTTGACGACGGCCAGGCCCAAGCCCGTGCCTTTGGCCTTGGTGGTGACATAGGGCTCAAACGCACGTTTGAGAATGCTCTCTGCAAAACCCGGCCCGTTGTCCAGCACGGTGAGGCGCACCCGACTGGACGTTGCCAGCCACTGCGTCCGCACGATCACTTCTTTCTGACAAGCGTCCAACGCGTTTTGCAGCAGGTTGTGGATGACCTGGCGCAGCTGCTGCGCATCTCCCCGCACCTCAGGGCACTGCGCATCGAGCTCCAACCGGACCGACGCGGCTGCGTCGCCTTCGTACAGGTGCATCACATCCAGTATCAGCGCATTGAGGTCAACGGCTTTCAGTTCAGCTGCAGGCAGGCGCGCATAGTCACGGAATTCGTTGACCAGTCGCTTCATCGCGTCCACCTGGTCGACGATGGTCTTGACAGACTTGACCAACAGCGCCTGCTCGATGGGTTGCAGCTTGCCCGAAAGCTTCATCTCCAGTCGCTCGGCAGACAACTGAATGGGAGTGAGCGGGTTTTTGATTTCGTGGGCCAATCTGCGCGCCACCTCGCCCCAGGCCTGCGAACGCTGGGCCGACACGATTTCAGAGATATCGTCAAACACCAGCAGGCGCACGTTGTCTGGCAACTCAGCACCACGCGCAACCAGCGTGAGCGATCGACTAAAGGGGTTGTGCAAAGGCGACTCGCTGCCGCCCAGCTCGAACGATTGCTGCCAGTGGTCTAACCCGTGTTCTGACTTGCGCGTCAGAAAGTCAACAAACTGCGCCTGCACCGCAGCGCCAAATGCCTCGAGCCCTGTGATGGTTTGCAAGGCGTGACCTTCGTGTGCTGCCAGTGGCGCTTTAAGGATGCGGGTGGCGCCGGGGTTGGAAGAGAGAATCTCGCCGTTTGGCCCCAGCACGATGACACCCGCGGTCAGGTTGTCGAGAATGGTTTGCAAATTGGCGCGCGCGGCATCCACCTGGGCCATGCTGCGCTCCACTTCTGCTCTGGCATCTGCCAACTGAGAGGTCATGGTGGCGAAGGCGCGCGTGAGCCCACCCAACTCATCCTTGCCTTGCATGGCAAGTTTGGGGGTAAGGTCACCCGCCGCCACCTGGCTCACGCCTTCGGCCAGCAACAGCAGAGGCTTGGCAATCTGGTTGCCTAGCACCACCGCCAACAAAATGGCACCAAACACCGCCAAAAACAGACTCAGCGTCAATGTGCCGATGTACATGCGCTTAAGGCCTACGCGGCCCAATGCGCGCTCTTGGTACTCCCGGTTGGCGCTCTCTACTGCCAAGGCATTGGCCACCAAATTAGGGGGCAAGAGCCGGGACACCTGCAAGTACCGCGTGTCGGGGTTCAATCCCAAGCCTGCCCCGGCAACGGCGACCAGCACTTTGATGCGTGCCCCGGAGGCCTTACCGCCGGGCTGAAGATCGTCGAACCCCTCAGTCCACGCGTGTGTCCGTTCTACTCGCGCGGCGCGAAACTGCGCTGGTGTGGGTTTGTCGGGGGTGAGTTGGATGCGTGCTTGCCCTGCGCTGGCTATTAGGTTGCCCGAGCCATTCCACAACGTTGCTTCAGCGGCTCCCAACTGGTCGACAATCCGCTCCAACGTAAGGCCGGTCATGGCCTGGGGTATATCGGTCAACTGGTTCGCGGCTACGCGCGATTTGCTCGCCAAATCCACAGACAATGTGTCCAGGGTGACCCGGCCTAAATTAAGGCCGGCTTCCAACGCGCCTTCTACCTTGACGTCAAACCAGGTTTCAATGGAACGGGAGACGAACTGGTAAGACACCACATAAATCATCAGACCAGGTGCGAAGCCGACCAACGCAAAGATGGTTGCCAGTTTGACCAGCAAGCGGCTGCCAAACCGCCCCTGACGCCAGCGCATCCAAAGGCGATAGGCAACCCATACGATGGCTGCCAATAACAGGGCAGCAACCACTACATTGACCACAAACAGCCGGGCGTAATTTTGCTCGTAGAGCTCCCGGTTGTTAGTTGCCTGCATGAGCATGTAGAGCAATACCGAGCCCATCAACACCATGGCTACTGCACCGAGGGCAATGCTGCGCCGCACCGCGCGAGAGCTTTGGTGCGCGGCGGTCAGGCTATCCGTCATTTGATGTTCTCAAGGGACAGCGGTAGGACGTTGGAGGCGGCAATGTCCCATTCGGACTGCCCCAGCGCCCCGATCTGGAAGGGGCGTGGCAACTGCCCCAGATCCAGCCGGTAACGGAATTCGACTTTGTATTTCACCGTGGGGTCAAGGTCCGCCGCATCGGCAATTTTCCAGCGCGAGATGCGTTTGATGACGGTCATCGCCTGCGCCAACGTGTCCAGGCTCTGGTTCAACGCCAAACCCACGGGAGCCGCCGCGCCTGAACCCACGTTGATATTGAGGCGCCAGCGGCGGGTTAGCGGCTGGTAGGCGAGGCGCATGTGCCTCTGGGCTGTGGCCACTTTTTTGTCATACCAGTACCAACGCTCGCGCAGAACATCGGCTTCGGCCACGAAGACCATGGGAATGCCTTTGACCAGCGCATCTTCGACAGCGGCGGGAATGTCGAACTGCATTTGCGCCGACAACAAAATGTCGTCGTCCGCGCGTTCAACCTTGAGCTGGGTGATTTCTGTCAGATTTTGGGCAAAGGCCGCACCGGCAACCAGCAACAGCAGGCAGCACAAACACCACCGCGAGGCTCGTTCAAACAGGGCGCTTTTGAAGTAGCGCGTAAAAAAATCCATCGTGATCACGGGCTTGATTGTCCGGGATGGCGTCCACTTTAGTGCGACTTTGGGGTTTTAAATGCCCAGGCGAGGGCAGCAAGCTGGCGTCGGTGTTGTGTGCAAGAAACGTTTGTATCTGGTCTTGCCCTTCGGCTGAAAAAACAGAGCAGGTGCAGTACAGCAGCGTGCCTCCCGGGCGCAACAGCGGCCACAGCGCAGTCAGCATTTTTTTCTGCAGCACGGCCAATTGCGCAATATCGGACTCGCGTCTTAGCCATCGCACGTCGGGGTGGCGGCGCACGATGCCGGATGCCGTGCATGGTGCGTCCAACAAAATCCCGTCAAAGAGCAGGCCGTCCCACCAGACGGAAGGCTGCGCAGCGTCCGCACGCAACACCGTGGCTTGTAGCCCTAGTCGCGTCAAATTCTCAGCAATCCGCTGGTTGCGCAAGGGATCAACGTCCAGCGTCGTCACCTGTGCATCGCACAGTTCAAGCAAATGCCCGGTCTTTCCGCCTGGTGCCGCACAGGCGTCCAAGATGCGCAGGCCAGACTGCAATGGAAGGTGTTTCAGCAACAACGGTGCGGCCATTTGCGCAGCTCCGTCTTGTACGGACACCAGTCCTTCCTGGAAGCCCGGCAAGCGCTGCACCGGTACGGCAGCATCCAGGCAGATGGCGGTGGGGCCATCGGCCTTTGCTGTCAGCCCGAACTCGTTCAAACGAGTGAGGTAACTGTCGCGCGATGACTTGCGAATATTGGGGCGCAAAGTCATGGGGGCTTGCAGATTGGCTTCGGTCAGCATGGCTTGCCAATCGTGGGGGTGGTCGTGCTGCACACGCTGAATCCACCACGCCGGATGGTTCCAGAGCGCCACCGGGTCGTGGTCAGTCGCTGCCACCAAGGCTTCCCGCTCGCGCAGAAAGCGGCGCAAGCACGCGTTCACAAAATTGCCCTGCGCACGGGTGCTCACTTGTCGCTTGGCGGCTTCCACAGCCTGATTAACCAAGGTGAAGCTGTCGTAGGGCGCGTCAGTATCGGACCAGGCCAGCGCCAACGCGGTGCACAACAAGGCTTCCACAGCGGGCGGCGGTTGTTTGGCGGCCAGTTGTTTGCACAGTGCCTGGGCACGCCCCAAGTTGCGCCAAACGTGAAAAGCCAAGGCCTGCACACCAGGGCGCAGCGGCGCGGCGACCGTCTCCATTGCGCTGGTGCCGGAGCTTCCATTGCGCACCGCCTGGATTACCGCAGCGCAAGCTTGCAGTTGCTGCCACAGAGGCAGTTTTTCATCGTCTTTTTGCATGGTGTCCTACAGTGTTCCTGCGGGTTGAAAACCCATGGCACCAACGACCAATCGTGCCGGGAATTGGCCAATGGCCTCGTTGTACCGCGCTACGATTTGGTTGTATCCGCCTCGCGCACTCTGAATTTTTTGGGTCGCCTCGTCCCAGGCCTGAACCAGCACCATCGGTACCGCTGGCCCTGCCAGGTCAGCGGGTGCGCCACATAACGCCAGCCAAACCTGTTGCACGGTCTGTAACCGCTGTGCCAACCCCTCCAATGGACCGATCGCCAGGGGCGTGGTGCGCGCGGCCTTGAATGCGGTGTCGAGCGAGGCAAGCGTCTCCAGCAGTTGCTGCCAGCCTTGTGGCATGGGCTTGGAGTCTTCCAAATGCACCTGTATAGCCGCCGCATAGGCCTTCAAATGCTTCTCAACCGACCCCAGCGCATCAAACCCTCTGGCGCGTATGCGCATCAGACGGTTGTACAAGCCGACACACCAAAAAAAGGCCAGTGCCAAACCACTCCACAACAATAAGGATCCGGTCATGTGATATTTATTTTTGCAAGAAAAACGCCCCAAGCCCTAGTAAATAGTGCTTGGGGCGCTATCAATAAAATAGCAGGGCGGTGTTACTCGCTGGCTGCACCTTCATTGGTTTGTGTTTCCGCATCATCCGTAATGCCAGCCAACTCCAAGGCTTCTGCTTCGGCTATGGCGCGACGCTCAGCGTCATCCATGGACTCACGCACCTTACGGGCTTCGTGGTAGGCCATGCCGGTACCGGCTGGAATCAGGCGACCCACGATCACGTTTTCTTTCAGTCCACGCAACTCGTCGCGCTTGCCCATGATGGCCGCTTCGGTCAACACCCGGGTGGTTTCCTGGAAGGAAGCCGCCGAGATGAACGAATCGGTAGACAAGGATGCCTTGGTGATACCCAGCAACAAGTTGGTGAACACGGCGGGAATCTTGCCTGCAGCGCGCAACGCGTCGTTGTTGTTCAGCATGACTGAACGCTCAACCTGTTCACCGTTGATGTAGCTGGAATCACCGGCCGCTTCGACCACCACACGGCGCAGCATCTGGCGAACAATCACTTCGATGTGCTTGTCGTTGATCTTCACGCCTTGCAAGCGGTACACGTCCTGGACTTCGTCCACGATGTAACGGGCCAGCTCTTCGGAGCCCAGCAAACGCAAGATGTCTTGCGGGTCGGCAGGGCCGTCCACCACGGACTCACCCTTGTTGACGACCTGGCCTTCGTGCACCAAGATGTTCTTTTCCTTGGGTACGAGCTCTTCCCAGACCTTGCCTTCAGGATCGGTAATCTGCAAGCGGACCTTGCCCTTGGTTTCCTTGCCGAACGAGACCGTACCCGTCGCTTCGGCGAGCACGCCTTTGTCTTTGGGTGAGCGGGCTTCGAACAACTCGGCCACACGGGGCAGTCCACCGGTAATGTCGCGGGTCTTCTGACCTTCGATAGGGATACGGGCAAGCACTTCGCCAGGGCCCACATCTTGACCATCGCGCACCTGCACCAGCGCGCCCACGGGGAAGCCAATCGTCACCGAGTGGTCGGTGCCGGGGATCTTCACTTCGTGACCAGAGGCATCGATCAGCTTGACCTGGGGACGCACGACCTTGGCAACACCACGGCGCTTGGGGTCGATAACGACCAGTGTCGACAAGCCGGTGACTTCATCAACCTGCTTGGCAACCGTGAGGCCTTCTTCCACATTCTCGAAATGCGCTTTACCAGCGAATTCGGTAATGATGGGACGGGTCAACGGATCCCAGTTGGCCAGAATCGCACCCGCCTTGATGGTCTGGTCAGCTTTGATCGTCAGGATGGCACCGTACGGCACCTTGTGACGTTCGCGCTCGCGGCCGTGTTCGTCGTGAATCACGATCTCGCCGGAACGAGAAATTACCACCAGCTCTTTCTTGCCATTGGTCACATAGCGCATAGTGGCGTTGAAGCCAATATTGCCGTTGGACTTGGCTTCGACGCTGGACGCAATGGCCGCACGCGATGCCGCACCACCGATGTGGAAGGTACGCATGGTCAGCTGGGTACCAGGCTCACCGATGGACTGGGCAGCAATCACGCCAACGGCTTCGCCGTGGTTGATCAGGCCGCCACGACCCAAGTCGCGACCGTAGCACTTAGCGCAAATACCAAAACGGGTTTCGCAAGTCAATGCGGTACGCACTTTGACTTCGTCCACACCAGCGACTTCGAGCACGTCGATCAGATCCTCGTCCAACATGGAGCCAGCAGGCGCCAGGACGGAGCGGTTTTCAGGGTGCAGAACATCGTCAGCAGCCGTACGGCCCAAGATGCGATCGCGCAGAGATTCGATGGTTTCGCCACCTTCAACAATGGCGCGCATCAGGTAACCCGCATGGGTTCCGCAATCCAGCTCAGTCACAACCAAGTCCTGGGTCACGTCCACCAAACGGCGTGTCAGGTAACCGGAGTTCGCTGTCTTCAAGGCGGTATCGGCCAGACCCTTACGGGCACCGTGGGTGGAGATGAAGTACTCCAACACGTTCAGACCTTCGCGGAAGTTGGCGGTAATAGGCGTCTCGATGATGGAGCCGTCTGGCTTGGCCATCAGACCCCGCATACCGGCCACCTGGCGAATCTGCGCTGCAGAACCGCGGGCGCCGGAGTCGGCCATCATGTAGATGGAGTTGAACGACTCTTGTTGCACTTGGTTGCCATGGCGGTCCGTGACCATTTCCTTGGACAGCTTGGCCATCATGACCTTGGACACTTCGTCACCCGACTTGCCCCAGATATCCACCACCTTGTTGTAGCGCTCGCCAGACGTCACCAGACCGGACACATACTGCTGTTCGATCTCTTTAACTTCCTTCTGAGCACGGGCAATGATCTCGTGCTTTTCTGGTGGCACCAGCATGTCGTCGATACAGATCGAGATACCGGCCCTGGTCGCCAGACGGAAGCCTGCTTGCAACAACTTGTCGGCGAAGACCACGGTCTCTTTCAATCCGCACTTGCGGAAAGACACGTTGATCAGCTTGGAGATCTCTTTCTTCTTCAGCGCCTTGTTCAGGTTAGAGAAGGGTAGACCTTTGGGCAAAATTTCAGAGAGCAACGCACGGCCAGCAGTGGTTTCCCACAGCTTGGTCGAAGGCGTCAGCTCGCCGGTTTCTTTGTCCTTGGTGTACTCGGTCAGACGCACGTTGATACGCGCGTTCAAATCGACTTCACCCGCATCAAAGGCGCGCTGTACTTCACCGGTGTCGGCAAAAATCAGGCCTTCGCCCTTGCCGTTGATACGGTCACGGGTGGTGTAGTAGAGACCCAGCACCACGTCTTGAGACGGAACGATGGATGGCTCGCCGTTGGCAGGGAACAAGATGTTGTTCGAGGCCAGCATCAAAGTGCGGGCTTCCATCTGCGCTTCCACAGACAAGGGCACGTGAACAGCCATCTGGTCACCGTCGAAGTCGGCGTTAAAGGCCGCGCAAACGAGTGGGTGCAACTGGATGGCTTTGCCTTCAATCAGGATGGGCTCGAACGCCTGGATACCCAAACGGTGCAGCGTAGGCGCACGGTTCAGCATCACGGGGTGTTCTTTGATGACCTCTTCCAGGATATCCCACACCACTGGCGTACCGGATTCGACTTCCTTCTTGGCAGCCTTGATTGTGGTGGCGATGCCCATGGCTTCCAGGCGCGCGAAAATGAAGGGCTTGAACAACTCCAAAGCCATCAGCTTAGGCAAACCGCACTGGTGCAGCTTGAGTGTTGGGCCCACGGTAATCACGGAACGACCGGAGTAATCGACGCGTTTGCCCAGCAAGTTCTGACGGAAACGACCGGATTTGCCCTTGATCATGTCAGCCAAAGACTTGAGCGCGCGCTTGTTGGCGCCCGTCATGGCCTTGCCGCGGCGACCGTTGTCCAGCAAGCTGTCCACGGCTTCTTGCAACATGCGCTTCTCGTTGCGGGCGATGATTTCGGGCGCTTTGAGTTCCAGCAAACGGCGCAGACGGCTGTTGCGGTTAATCACGCGGCGATACAGGTCGTTCAGATCGGAGGTCGCAAAGCGACCACCGTCCAGCGGCACCAGCGGACGCAGGTCCGGCGGCAGCACGGGCAGCACATCCAACACCATCCACTCGGGCTTGATACCGGACTTCTTGAAGGCTTCCAGCACTTTGAGGCGTTTGGCGTTCTTCTTGATTTTCAGCTCGGAGCCGGTCAGGTCATTGCGCAGCTTCTCGATCGAGCCTTCAATATCAATGCTTTGGAGCAAATCTTTGATGCCTTCCGCGCCCATCTTGGCCTGAAATTCGTCGCCGTATTCCTTGAACTTGGCGTCGAAATCGTCTTCCGTCATGATGCTGAACTTTTTCAGCGGGGTCATGCCAGGGTCGGTAACGACATAGGCTTCGAAGTACAACACGCGTTCGATATCACGCAGTGTCATGTCCAATACCAAGCCCAAACGGCTTGGCAAGGACTTCAGGAACCAGATGTGGGCGCACGGTGCGGCCAGATCGATGTGACCCATGCGCTCGCGGCGAACTTTGGTCTGTGTGACTTCAACGCCGCACTTCTCGCAGATCACACCGCGGTGCTTCAAGCGCTTGTACTTGCCGCACAGGCATTCGTAGTCCTTGATGGGGCCAAAAATCTTGGCGCAGAACAGACCGTCACGCTCTGGCTTGAAGGTGCGGTAGTTGATGGTTTCAGGTTTCTTGACTTCACCAAAAGACCACGAACGGATCTTTTCGGGCGAAGCCATGCCGATTTTGATGGCATTGAAATGCTCATCGGGCGTGAACTGCTTGAACAGGTCGAGTAAAGATTTCATGTGACTCTTTCCCTTATCAATTAAGAACGTTCGAGTTCGATGTCGATGCCCAAGGAACGAATTTCCTTGACCAGCACATTGAACGATTCCGGCATGCCGGCTTCAATAGAGTGTTCGCCCTTGACGATGTTTTCGTACACCTTGGTACGACCTTGCACGTCATCGGACTTGACTGTGAGCATTTCCTGCAGGACGTAGGAAGCGCCATACGCCTCCAGCGCCCACACTTCCATCTCACCAAAACGCTGTCCACCGAACTGGGCTTTACCGCCCAGAGGCTGTTGCGTCACCAAGCTGTAGGGACCAGTGGAACGGGCGTGCATTTTGTCGTCCACCAAGTGGTGTAACTTCAAGTAGTGCATGTAGCCCACGGTCGTGGTGCGCTCAAAAGCGTCACCCGAGCGACCGTCATACAACTGCGCCTGGGTGCGTGCAGCGGTCAGGCCCTTGGCCTTGGCCACGTCTTCCGGGTACGCCAGTTGCAGCATGTCGCCGATTTCCTTCTCGGAGGCACCGTCGAACACGGGCGACGCGAACGGCACACCGTTGGTCAACTCTTCGGCCATATCGCGAATTTCGCCGTCGGACAACTGCGTGAAATCTTCTTTGCGGCCAGCGCCGTTGTAGATTTTTTCCAGGAAACCACGAATTTCAACTGCTGCAGCTTCACGTTGCAGCATGTCGCCAATGCGTTGACCCAAGCCCTTACCAGCCCAGCCCAGGTGAACTTCGAGCACCTGCCCGATGTTCATACGTGATGGAACGCCCAGCGGGTTCAACACGATGTCCACGGGTGTGCCGTCGGCCATGTAAGGCATGTCTTCCACTGGCGTGATCTTGGAGACCACACCCTTGTTACCGTGGCGACCGGCCATCTTGTCACCTGGCTGCAAGCGGCGCTTGACTGCGATGTAGACCTTGACCATCTTGAGCACGCCTGCGGGCAACTCGTCGCCTTGTGTCAACTTCTTGCGCTTTTCTTCAAAACCCAAGTCGAAGCTGTGACGGGTCTGTTCCAGCGAGTTCTTGATGCTCTCCAATTGGCCAGCGACGTCTTCGTCTGCGGGACGAATGTCGAACCAATGGAATTTTTCGACGGAAGCCAGATAGGCCTTGTCAATCTTGGTCCCTTTGGCCAGCTTCTGTGGGCCGCCGTTGGCGACTTTGCCGGTCAGCAGTTTTTCGATACGGTCAAACGCATCGGCTTCCACGATCCGCAACTGGTCGTTCAAGTCCAGACGGAAACGTTTGAGCTCGTCGTCAATAATTTGCTGCGCACGCTTGTCGCGGGTGATGCCTTCACGGGTGAACACCTGCACGTCAATCACGGTACCTTGAGAGCCCTGATCCACGCGCAAGGAAGTGTCCTTCACGTCGGAAGCCTTCTCCCCGAAGATCGCACGCAAGAGCTTTTCTTCGGGTGTCAGGGTGGTCTCACCTTTGGGTGTGACCTTGCCGACCAGCGTATCGCCTGGCTGCACTTCGGCACCCACGTAGATGATGCCGGACTCATCCAGACGATTGAGTTGTTGCTCGGACAGGTTGGGGATGTCGCGGGTAATTTCTTCTGCACCCAACTTGGTATCACGCGCCATCACCACGAGTTCTTCGATGTGGATCGAGGTGTAGCGGTCTTCTGCCACCACGCGCTCACTAATCAAGATCGAATCTTCGAAGTTATAGCCGTTCCACGGCATGAAGGCCACCAGCATGTTCTGACCGATGGCGATTTCGCCCAGATCGGTGGACGCGCCGTCAGCAATCACATCACCCTTAGACAGCTTGTCGCCCTTCTTGACGATGGGACGCTGATGGATGTTGGTGTTCTGGTTGGAACGCTGGTATTTGATGAGGTTGTAGATGTCCACACCCACTTCACCGGCTTGCGCCTCCGCGTCATTCACGCGAATCACGACACGGGTTGCATCCACATAGTCCACTACACCACCACGGGTGGTCACGACCACGGTGCCGGAGTCCACGGCCGCCACGCGCTCGATACCGGTGCCTACCATGGGTTTTTCCGGACGCAACACGGGCACCGCCTGGCGCGACATGTTGGCGCCCATCAACGCGCGATTCGCATCATCGTGCTCAAGGAACGGCACCAAAGAAGCTGCGACCGATACGATCTGCGCTGGAGACACGTCCATGTATTGGACGCGCTCTGCGCCCACCAAAATGGACTCGCCTTTTTCACGGGCAGACACCAAGTCGCCCGTCAGCTTGCCGTCTTTGTCCAAGGCCGCATTGGCCTGGGCAATTACGTACTTACCTTCTTCGATAGCCGACAGGTAGTCGATCTCTTTGGTTACCTTGCTATCCGCCACGCGACGGTACGGGGTTTCAATGAAACCATACTCGTTCAAGCGGGCATACAGCGCCAAGGAGTTGATCAGGCCAATGTTTGGACCTTCAGGCGTTTCAATGGGGCATACACGACCATAATGGGTCACGTGCACGTCACGCACTTCAAAGCCGGCACGCTCACGCGTCAAACCGCCCGGGCCAAGAGCCGATACACGGCGCTTGTGGGTGATTTCTGCCAGCGGGTTGGTCTGGTCCATGAACTGGGACAGCTGCGACGCACCAAAGAACTCTTTGAGTGCAGCGGAAATGGGTTTGCTGTTGATCAGGTCGTGCGGCATGAGCGGCTCTTGCTCGGCCTGGCCCAGACGCTCTTTCACGGCTTTTTCGATTCGTGCCAAACCGGTACGGTACTGGTTTTCAGCCAGCTCACCCACACAGCGCACGCGGCGATTGCCCAGGTGATCGATGTCATCAACTTCACCACGGCCATTGCGCAGATCGACCAAGATCTTGACCACGGCCAGGATGTCTTCGTTGGTCAGCACCATCGGGCCCGTGGATTCCGAGCGCCCCATCTTGGCGTTGAACTTCATACGGCCCACGCGCGACAGATCGTAGGTGTCCGGGTTGTAGAACAGACGCTGGAACAATGCTTGTACTGCGTCCTCTGTGGGCGGCTCGCCAGGGCGCATCATTCGGTAGATGGCCACGCGGGCAGCGAACTCATCTGCAGTTTCATCCGTACGCAGTGTTTGCGAGATGTATGCACCCTGATCGAGTTCATTGGTGTAGATGCAAGCGAGATCGGCAATGCCCGAAGTGCGCAATTTCTTGAGCAACAGTTCGGTCAACTCTTCATTCGCCTTGGCGACGATTTCGCCGGTATCGGCATCGATCACGTTGCGCGCGACGATGCGGCCAACCAGGAAGTCCTCAGGCACGCTGATGTGCATGGTGCCGGACTGCTCGAGTTCGCGTGTATGGCGGGCGGTGACACGCTTGTCTTTGGCCACAACCACTTTGCCACTCTTGTCGGTGATGTCAAAACGGGCCACTTCGCCACGCAGACGCTCAGCCACAAACTCCATCTGTGCACCACTGTCCATCAGGCGGAAGTTGTCGTTCACAAAGAAGTTGGCCAGGATGGACTCATTGTTGAGGCCAATGGCGCGCAACAAGATCGTGACGGGCATCTTGCGGCGACGGTCGACGCGGAAGTACAGCAGGTCTTTGGGGTCGAACTCAAAATCGAGCCACGAACCACGGTAAGGGATGATGCGCGCCGAGAACAGCAATTTGCCAGAGCTATGTGTCTTGCCCTTGTCGTGTTCAAAGAACACGCCAGGAGAGCGGTGCAACTGGGACACGATCACGCGCTCAGTACCGTTGATGATGAACGAGCCTTTGCCGGTCATCAAGGGCACTTCGCCCATGTAGACTTCTTGCTCTTTGACTTCCTTGACCACCTTGTTTTGGCTGGTAGAAGACTCGCGGTCATAAATGATCAGCTGAACTTTGGCGCGCACGGCCGATGCGAAAGTCAGACCACGGGTCTGGCACTCACGCACATCAAAACCAGGTTTGGCCAGGTTGTACTCGAGGTACTTCATTTCCACAAAACCGTTGTGCGAAACGATGGGGAAAGCTGCTTCAAACGCGGCCTGCAGACCTTCAACGGTCCGCTTCTTGGGCGCTACGTCTGCTTGCAAGAATGCGGTGTACGCATCTTTTTGCATTTGCAGCAAGTAAGGGATTTCGAGCACGCTGTCGCGGTTACCGAAATTTTTGCGAATCCGCTTGCGTTCAGTGTATGTATAAGCCATTCGATCTCCGGGCAAAGACTAAAGGAACCTAGGGTTCCTAGGCGACTGTCGGTTGAGCATCATTCTCAACGGGCTTGGTGATTGGCCACTACCAATCATTGGCGGACGGTTGTGCATTGCACACAACCCGTACCAAGGCGTCTTCTGCAGTCGGGGTCAGAAGACACTCAAAAGCGATGGGTTCATCACTTTTGAGTGCGCACTAACGCGGGGTCTCACAAGCAGCAAAGGCTGGGGGCCCTTGTAGGAACCCCCAGCCTGTGAGCAAAGATCGAATTACTTGATTTCGACCTTGGCGCCAGCTTCAATGAGCTTCTTGGCAGCAGCGTCAGCGTCGGCCTTGGAGATGCCTTCTTTGACGTTCTTAGGTGCGCCGTCAACCAGATCTTTGGCTTCTTTGAGGCCCAGACCGGTGATTTCGCGAACTGCTTTAATGACGGAAACCTTGGCGGCACCGGCTTCCATCAGAACTACGTTGAATTCTGTTTGCTCTTCAACAGCAGCTGCAACAGCGCCACCACCAGCAGCGGGAGCAGACATGGCTGCAGCGCTTACACCGAATTTCTCTTCAATGGCTTTCACCAGGTCGTTGAGTTCCATGACCGTCATGCTATCCAGCGCGGTCAAAAATGCGTCTTTATCGAATGCCATTTGATTTCCTAACAATTTTGGTTACTACAGACAGTGCGCAATTAAGCGGCAACTGCCTCTGCGGGGGCCGCTTCAGCTTCTGCTTCTGCTGCACCTGCGCCACGTTGCTCCGCCAAAGCCGACAGCACACGGGCTGTACGGGAAATGGGGGATTGCATCAAGCCCAGCAACTGCGCCAACAACACTTCCTTGGAAGGGATGCTTGCGAGTTGTTTAACGCCGTTCACGTCCAGGGCTTTTCCACCGTACGCACCGGCACGGATCACCAACTTGTCGTTGGTTTTCGCGAACTCGGACACCACCTTGGCGGCGGCTACAGCGTCAACGGAAAAGCCATAGATCAGGGGACCGGTCATCTGGTTCGACACGACATCAAAGCCTGTACCGGCCACAGCACGGCGAGCCAGGGTGTTTTTCAACACGCTCAGGGTCACACCGGCGCTGCGAGCAGCAACACGCAATTTCGTCATATCCGCAACCGTGATGCCGCGGTATTCCGCGATCACGAGCGTTTGAGCTTTAGCGGCGAGGCCGGTCACATCACTGATGACCGCTTCTTTCTCACTGCGATTAAGACTCAAGGTCTACTCCTTTAAATGCGCTTTGCAACAAATGCTGCGTCACGCTCCACATTGCAGCGACCAACTGTTAACAGAACTTTTATTCCATCTGCAGCGGGATCGCCATCTGCGTTGGCTCGAGTCTTCAGGCGAACCTTTTGACCCTATGATTAAGTGCAATTACTTGCACACCAACGGTCTTGGATGACTCGGTTGAGCTTGCACTCCGCCGACCCACCACATTAAGCAATCCTTTCGGATTGCCTAAATTTTTGCGATTACGCCGAGATGGTCTGAAGGTCTACACGAACCCCCACGCCCATGGTCGACGAAACAGCGACTTTGCGCAGGTATTGGCCTTTGCTCGACGCAGGCTTGGCCTTGGTCAGCGCGTCCACCAATGCTGCCAAGTTGCCTTGCAGCTTGTCGGAGTCGAATGAACGACGACCAATGGTGCTGTGCACAATACCGGCTTTGTCGACGCGGAACTGCACTTGACCCGCTTTGGCGTTTCGCACAGCCGTAGCGACGTCAGGCGTTACCGTGCCAACCTTGGGGTTAGGCATCAGACCACGTGGTCCCAGGATCTGACCCAAAGTACCCACAACGCGCATCGCGTCGGGAGCAGCAATCACGATGTCAAAGGGCATGTCGCCCGCTTTCACCATAGCAGCCAGGTCGTCCATACCGACGATGTCAGCGCCTGCAGCCTTGGCTTCTTCAGCCTTGGCACCTTGGGCGAACACCGCAACGCGCTTGACTTTGCCAGTACCGTTGGGCAGCACTACGGCGCCACGCACCACTTGGTCTGATTTCTTGGCATCAATACCGAGTTGAACCGCTACGTCGATGGACTCATCAAACTTGGCGTTAGCGAACTCTTTGACCAAACCGAGCGCGTCGCCCAGTGGGTACAGTTTGTTGCTGTCGATTTTGCCGGTTTGGGTTTTTTGTTTTTTAGTGAGCTTGGACATTTACACGCCCTCCACATTCACGCCCATGGAGCGGGCAGAACCAGCGATGGTACGAACGGCTGCATCCAAATCGGCTGCATTCATATCTTTCATCTTGGTTTTTGCAATCTCTTCGAGCTGGGCACGCGTAATCTTGCCAACTTTGTCCAGGTGAGGACGGGCAGAGCCCTTGTCCAACTTGATAGCCTTCTTGATCAAAACCGTCGCTGGCGGAGTTTTGATAATGAAAGTGAAGCTCTTGTCCGCAAAAGCGGTGATCACCACAGGCAGTGGCAGTCCAGGCTCAACACCTTGGGTCTGCGCATTGAATGCCTTGCAGAATTCCATAATGTTCAACCCGCGTTGACCCAAAGCGGGGCCAATAGGGGGGGATGGATTGGCTTTACCAGCTGGCACTTGCAGCTTGATGAAACCAACGATTTTCTTCGCCATGATTTCTCCTTACGGGTCAAACGCCTTGGCTCTGAACACTCAGGCCTCGGCTCCCCGGGGGTAAACAACTCTTTAAAACCATCCGCACCGAGCTGGAAAAATGCGGACTGTGCTGGTGGTGCTTTCGCACCCACCCAGAAATCTATGTCTTTTCGATTTGAGAAAACTCGAGCTCGACTGGCGTAGAGCGACCAAAAATAGTCACCGACACACGGACTTTGCTCTTCTCGTAATTGACGTCTTCCACCGATCCATTGAAGTCGGTGAACGGGCCGTCCTTGACGCGCACATATTCACCCACCACAAACTCAACCTTGTGGCGCGGCTTCTCCGTGCCTTCTTGCATCTGGTTCACGATCTTCATCACCTCGGCTTCCGAGATGGGAGCGGGACGGTTTTTCACGCCCCCCACAAAACCAGTGACCTTGTTGGTGTGTTTCACCAGGTGCCAGGTGTCGTCGTCCATGACCATTTCCACCAGCACGTAGCCAGGGAAAAATTTGCGCTCTGTGGTTTTCTTCTGGCCATTCTTGATTTCGACCACTTCTTCCATGGGAACGAGAATGCGGCCGAACTTGGTCTCCATGCCGGAACGGGCAATCCGCTCCAGGATGTTGCGCTCAACGGCCTTTTCCATACCGGAATAAGCATGAACCACGTACCAACGCAGATCAGGATTGGCCGACGGCGCCATGGGCGACTCGGCAGAGGGGATTGCTACGACATCAGTCATTATTTTTTCCACCCCAAAATCAAATCGTAAAAGAGCCACTCAAGTGTTTTGTCCGTCAACCACAGAAACAAAGCCATGATCAACACAAAGCCAAACACATAGGCCGTGATTTGAACCGCCTCTTTGCGCGCAGGCCATACAACCTTCTTGACTTCACGCCAAGCGTCACGACCGAAAGCCGCCAATTGGCGACCCGCTTCAGCCGTAAAAAACAAGGCAACAGCAGCGCCCAAGCCCAGCAACAGCACAGCCCATTGCACAAGCTGCCCTTGCTTGGTCAGCAGGTAAAACGCTGCCAACGCAGCCACCACCAAAGTAGCGGCAGCGGCCAGCTTGGCCTTGTCTGCCCCTGTATTGACGGTTTGAACTTGTGTCGTGGCCATATTTCTGGTATTTCGCGCGTTTTTCTTCAATTCAAATCAGCGACCTTAAGGCGCTGAAGCCCGCTACGGCGTAGCGGGCTTGTTTAGTAACTCTTTACCCCAGCCAGGTGGCAGGGGCAGTAGGAATCGAACCTACAACCTTCGGTTTTGGAGACCGACGCTCTGCCAATTGAGCTATACCCCTAGAGAATTACGCGATGATTTTGGCAACCACACCCGCGCCAACGGTACGACCGCCTTCGCGAATCGCGAAGCGCAAGCCTTCTTCCATGGCGATGGGGTTGATCAACTTCACCGTGATGGACACG
>JBEEJM010000005.1:0-6486 GCA_041169205.1 Pseudomonadota bacterium
ATGCCGATGCTTTCATCGTACCGGCCAAGGTCAACAGCCAGTTGGCCCTGTTTCTGGTGGAGCGCCAGTCATCGGGTGTCAGCGCCCATGGCTACGGCACCCAGGACGGCAGCCGCGCCGCCGAAGTCAGCTTCAAGAACGCACCTGCAACTTTACTTACCACCCATGGCCAAGTCGCACTGGAACACGCGGTGGACATCGGCATTGCCTGTGTATGCGCGGAAGCTGTGGGCGTGATGGACAAGACTTTGGCCATCACCGCCGAGTACATGAATACGCGCAAACAGTTTGGCGTGGTGATCAGCAGTTTTCAGGCCCTGCGCCACCGCGCCGCCGACATGAAGATGCAGCTGGAACTGGCTCGCTCCATGAGCTACTACGCCGCACTCAAGCTCAACGCCCCCGCCGATGAGCGCCGCGCCGCACTGGCCCGCGCCAAATACCAGCTAGGCCAGAGCATGCGATTTGTTGGCCAGCAAGCAGTGCAGCTGCACGGCGGCATTGGCGTGACGGATGAATACATCGTCAGCCACTACTTCAAGAAGCTCACGCAACTGGAAATGACGTTTGGCGACAGCCTGCACCACTTGGGTGAAGTCTCCAACCGCATGAAGGACACGGCTGGCGTGTTTGCCTGAACGGCCACAACGGCGGCAACGGACAGCGCTCACTTCAAAAATTGGGTCCAGGTGCCGATGTTGTACACCTGTTGGTAGCCATTCTTTTTCAACAAAAGTTTGGCCATCCCGCTGCGGGTTCCGCTGGCACAGCACAAGACCACGGGCGACGACTTGGGCATTTCGTCCAGTCGGTTTCCCAATTCCGATAACGGAATGTTGATCGTTCCTAAGGCATTGCCGTTGGCAAACTCGGCGGCGGATCGCACGTCCACCAGGGTGGCACCGCTTTTGCGGAGTTCGGGCAGCATGGCCACGACTCTTTTCGAATTCCACCACTTGTAGCCAAACCACAATGCCAATGCCAGGAAGGGCCAGTATTGTTTCAAAAATTCCATAATATTCCTATAGTTAGCTATTAAATTAGTAGCTGCTTACGCATATTTTACGGGGGCTAGCGGCCTCTTTATTGAAAAATCTCCTTGCAAAATGCTTAATCCAGCGTCTGTCGATAGCGCTTGAGCGCCACCACCCCGGCCACCAGCAAAAACAGCAACATAGGCCATAACTCTGGCCACAGTTGTTCGAACGAATTGCCCTTGAGCAAAATGCCGCGCACGATGCGCAAAAAGTGGGTCAGGGGCAGCACTTCGCCCACGACCTGCGCCCACTGCGGCATGGCTCGGAATGGGAACATGAAGCCCGACAACAACATGGATGGCAGAAAAAAGAAAAACGTCATCTGCATGGCCTGCAGCTGGTTTTTGGCGATGGTCGAAAAAGTAAACCCCACCCCCAAATTGGCCACGATGAACACGCCAATCATGCCCAGCAGCAGCGGCATGCTGCCCACAATGGGCACCTCAAACAGCACAAACGCCGCACCCAAAATCACCCCCAGCTGCACATACCCCATCAACACATAGGGCAGTATCTTGCCCACCATGACCTCGCCCGGGCGCACCGGGGTGGCCAGCAGGTTTTCCATGGTGCCGCGCTCACGCTCGCGGGTCATCGCCAAAGAGGTGAGCATCACCATGGTCATGGTGAGGATGGTGCCCACCAGGCCGGGCACGATGTTGTAACGCGACAGGCCTTCGGGGTTGTAACGCCGGTGCACTCGCACTTCAAACGATGGCTGCATTGGCCCCAAGCTGCGTAATGCGCCTGGCAGATCGTGATTGATGGCCTGCGGCACCAGTGCATTGAGTGCGGCAATGGCGTTGCCGGCCGCACTGGGGTCGGTCGCGTCAGCCGAGAGCAGGATGGCGGGCTTTTCACCGCGCACGAGTTTCCGCGAAAAGTCGGACGGGATCACCACCATGAACTGCACTTGGCCGGTTTCCACCAGTGCCTCGGCGGCTTTCTCGCTGGTGAGCACATGGTCAATGCGGTAGTAGCCGCTGTTTTGCAGCGCTGCCACAAAGCCGCGCGCCATCGGGCCGTTGTCGGTGCTGACAATGGCCGTGGGCAGGCCTTTGGGGTCGGTGTTGATGGCGTAGCCAAACAGAACCAATTGCAAAATGGGCACGCCCACCGCCATGCCAAAAGTCAGGCGGTCGCGCCGCATCTGCTGGAATTCCTTGATGAACACCGCCAGCACGCGGGCCAAGTTAAAGCGCAGGGGACGAAACAGGCTCATGCGTAATTGTCCTTTGCACGCTCGACCAGGCGCACAAAAGCGTCTTCCAGATCGGTAGCCCCGGCAGCGGCCACGATGCTGGCGGCATTGCCTTGCGCCAGCACGGTGCCGTAGGCGATATAAACCAGTTCATCGCAGCGCTGGGCCTCGTCCATGTAGTGGGTCGATACCAGCACCGTAATACCCTGCGACGCCAAGGCGTGGATTTGGTCCCAAAACTCGCGCCGCGCTTTGGGGTCCACCCCGGCGGTGGGCTCATCCAGCAGCAGCAGGCGTGGTTCGTGAATCAGACAGGCCGCCAGCGCCAGGCGCTGCTTCCAGCCGCCCGACAGCGAACCGGCTAGCTGCTGCTGGCGCTCCACCAGCCCCAGCCGACCCAGCGCGGCGTCAACGGCTTGTTTGCGGTGGGGTAACTCAAACAGGCGGGCCACAAAATCGAGGTTTTCGCGGATGGACAAGTCGTCATACAAACCAAACTTCTGCGTCATGTAACCCACCTGCCGCTTGATGGCGGCGGCCTCGCGGGTAATGTCCAGCCCCAGGCAGGTGCCTGTGCCGCCGTCTGGCGTGAGCAGACCACACAGCATGCGGATGGTGGTGGTCTTGCCGCTGCCATTGGGGCCAAGAAAACCGCAGATGCGCCCAGTGCCCACCTGCAATGCAATGTGGTCCACCACAGCCCGCCCACCATAGCGTTTGGTCAAGCCTTGCACATCGATCGCCAGCGCTGTGGTCATGGTTGCGCTGCCAAGCGCACGTCCAATGGCTGCCCCGGCTTGAAGCGGGCCGCGTCTTCTGGTGCAGGCTTGGCTTCCACCATAAACACCAGTTTGCTGCGTTGCACATTGGAGTAGATCACTGGCGGTGTGTACTCAGGCTGTGTAGCCACGCGAGTCACTTTGGCAACTATCGCGGTGCCGCAGCCATCGCAGGCCAGCGTCACCTTGCCACCCAGCTGCACACGGGCCAGATCGGCCTCGGGGACAAAAAAGCGGGCCTTAATATTGCCCGGCGGTAGCAGAGACACCACGGGCTGGCCTGCGCCCACCCATTCACCGGGTTGGTAAAACACATCGGCCACCAGCGCGGCAGCAGGTGCTGTTTGCTGGCGTTGCCGGGCGCGCCACGCGCTCTGGTGCAGTACCTCGCTGGCAGCCTGCGCATTGGCGCGCTGGGCTGCACGCTCATCGGCGCGCGCGGGCAGCTGCGCCACCTGCAGCGCGGCACCCAGTTCGGCCACCCGGGCGTGTGCCAGGCCCAGCTGCGTGGTGGCATCGTCCACCCGGGCCTTGGCCACAAAGCCCTGGGCAACCAATTGCTGCTGGCGCTGCAGATCGCTCAGTGCCAACGTTTCCACGGCTTGGGCTTGGGTGAGCTGCGCCTGCGTAACCGCAATTTCTTCGCGGCGCTTGCCCTGGTCCAGATTGGCGGCCTGTGCCTGCGCGCTGGTCAGTCGGGCCGCGGCTTCTTGCCGGGCGGCCTGCTCACTTTCCGCATCTAACGAAAACAAGGACGCACCCACGGCCACCGTCTGCCCCGCCTGAACGGCCACAACCTCCAGACGCCCCGCCAGCGGCGCGGCCACATACACGTAGTCGCCTTCGGCATAACCCGACCAAGCCGCAGCGGGTTTGTCAGCGCACGCTGTCAACGCACAGGTCGCCAACAGCGCAATGCCCCTGCGCAAGGCAGTTGCAAGCATGCGGGCGTCGGGTTCATGCAAGGGTAGGGACATAAGCTAGCCGTTATGTGGATCAAAACCCATTGTGAGCCTGGTCAACGCGCGGCGCACCCCCTCGCCAGTCCGTCCACACGCACATGATTTGCCTTAGATCAAGAAAACTCGGGTTTACCCGTACTAGACTGACAAAAATGACAACAAAAACCATTCAAACCTGCTGAGGAGACCGTTGTGCTGCCCGCTTACATCACCCATTCCGACTGCGCCCGCCATGAGATGGGGCCGCACCACCCCGAGTGCCCCGAACGCCTGGGCGCCATCAACGACATGTTGCTGATCAAAGGGCTGCTGGACTACATGAACAACTACGACGCGCCGCTGGCGACCGTCGAGCAATTGGGCCGCGCGCACACCACGTCGTACGTTAACGAGTTGATGGCTGCCGCCCCTACCGAGGGTTACCACAAGCTGGACCCCGACACCGACATGAACCCCTTTACCGTGAAGGCCGCGTTACGTGCGGCCGGTGCGGCGGTGTACGCCACCGACTTGGTGCTGTCGGGTTCGGTACCTACTGCCTTTTGCAGCGTGCGCCCACCCGGCCACCACGCAGAGCGTGCCGCCGCCATGGGGTTTTGCTTTTTCAATAACGTCGCGGTAGGCATGCGCCATGCGCTCGACGTGCATGGGCTAGAGCGCGTGGCGCTGATCGATTTTGACGTGCACCACGGCAACGGCAGTGAAGACATTTTTCAGGGTGACGACCGGGTGCTGATGTGCTCCATTTTTGAAGAAGGCTTGTACCCCTTCAGTGGTGAAAACGCCAAAGGCCCCAACATGGTGAACGTGGGCCTGCCCTCGCGCTCGGGCAGCGACAAATTCCGCGAGGCCGTCACTACCCAGTGGATGCCCGCACTTGAAAAATTTGCACCGCAGCTCATCTACATCTCCGCCGGCTTTGACGCCCACCGTGAAGACGACATGGGCAATCTGGGCTTGGTAGATGCCGATTACGCCTGGGTCACACAACAGCTGATGTGGGTGGCCAAACGCCACTGCCAGGGCCGAATCATTTCTTGCCTGGAGGGCGGCTACGTGCTCAACCCGCTGGCGCGCAGCGTTGCGGAGCACGTCAAGGTGCTCATCGGTGCTGACTGAAAAATGTATGGACAAACACTACCTCACCCCCCTCTTCTCTCCCGAATCGATCGTCGTATTTGCCGGACCGACCGACGCGCCCGATGCGCAAACCTCGCAAGCCCGTGCGCTGGTGCAGTCCCTCACTGCGCAAGAGTTCAAAGGGACGCTGCGCTATCTGGACATCCACACCAGTGGCACGCTGGCCGACCTGGCGCAGTCGCGCGCAGACCTCGCCATCATTGCCCTGCCCCCCAAAGATATTGGCGCAGCACTCGAAGTGGCGGGGCGCATGGCCTGCCGAACGGCTTTGGTCATCTCCAGCGGCATTACGGTGGACCATGCTGCCGAACTCAAGAAAATTGCCCGGCGTGAAGGCGTGCATTTGCTGGGGCCCAACGGTCTGGGCCTGCAGCGTCCCCAAATTTTGCTCAACGCCTGTGCGGCAGGTCCGCTAGCGCGGCGCGGGTCGCTGGCGCTGGTGTCGCAGTCCGGGGCGCTGACGTCGTCGATGCTGGACTGGGCCACCACCAATGCGGTGGGGTTTTCGTCGGTGGTGTCCTTAGGGCCCCACACCGGCGTGGACATTGCCGAGGTACTGGATTTTTTGGCCAATGACGCGCAAACCCACAGCATCGTGGTCTACCTCGAAGGCATTTCCAACGCACGGCGGTTTATGAGTGCCTTGCGCATGGCGGCCAACGCCAAGCCCGTAGTGGTGCTCAAGGCGGGCCGCAAGCCGGCTGGCAACGAAGCAGCACAGACCCACAGTGGCGCCATTGTGGGCAGCGACGATGTGTTTGATGCCGCCCTGCGTCGCGCCGGTGCGGTGCGGGTGCGCTCGTTTGTGGAGTTGTTTTCTGCGGCCAAATGCCTGGCCTCGCGCTACCGTCCGGTAGGCAAACGCCTGGCCATTGTGACCAATGGGGGTGGCCCCGGTGTGCTGGCCGCCGATTGGGTGAATGAAATCCATCTGCAGCTGGGCAAGCTCTCAACCGCATCGGCAGCAGCACTCAAACCGCTGCTGCCCGAACTGGCGTCGCTGACCGATTTGATTGATCTTTCCGAAGAAGCCGGCCCAGAGCACTACCGCGCCGCCATTGAAGCCGCTGGCCACGACAGTGGCATTGACGGTGTGCTGACCATCTACTCCCCCAAATCGGGCATCGATGCCTCAGAAGTGGCCCGCGCGCTGGCCGATGTAAAAAAGTCGGTTGGCAAACCGATGCTGTCCTGCTGGATGGGCGACGCGTCGGTGGCGGAGGGGCGCGGCATTCTGAACGATGCGGCCATCCCCAGCTTTCGCACACCCGAGGCCGCAGTGGGCGCGTTTGGCAACATCGCCTCGTTCTACCAAAACCAACAGTTGCTGCAGCAAACGCCACCACCGCTGTCGATGCTGGCCAAGC
>JBEEJM010000006.1:0-6197 GCA_041169205.1 Pseudomonadota bacterium
ATGCTGTACCTGCCACCCCGCTGGGCGCACGACGGCATTGCCGAGGGTGAGTGCATGACTTATTCGATCGGGTTTCGTTCTCCCTCTAAAGGCGAGTTGGCCCGTGAGGTGTTGCAACGCATGGCAGAGCAGGCCGAAGACGAGGCGGGCGACGCCATCTACCGTGACCCCAAGCAAGAGGCGGTCGCCAGTAGCGCGGAGATTCCGCAGGCGATGCTGGCCTTTGCTACGGAGGCCATGGAGGCCGCGTTGCGTGACCCGTTGGCCTTGCAACGTGCCCTGGGCGAAACCCTGACCGAACCCAAGGCCAACGTCTGGTTTTCGGGCGAAGAGGGCGAGCCCGTGGGTGGGGTGCGACTGGATCGCCGCACGCGCATGCTGTTCGACAGTCAACACATTTTTATCAACGGCGAAAGCTTCCGGGCCGCAGGGCGCGATGCCCAACTCATGCGCACCCTAGCGGATCAGCGCTATTTGCAGGCCAAAGACATCGCGCGCCTGAGTGACGATGCACGCGAACTGGTGACCGACTGGTACCAGGCAGGGTGGTTGTATGCCGACCAATAATTCGGCCGCCGCGCCGATGCCTCCATTGCTGGAAGGCACATTCAGCGGTGCGCCTGAGTTTGCCCAGTTGGTACGTGATGCACTGGCGACGGCGGCGGCACAGGGGTGGACCGAAATGGTGTGGAGTGACGCCAACTTTGAAGACTGGCCCCTGCGGGAAAAAGCGGTTATCGATTCCCTCAACACCTGGGCCCACAGTGGGCGAAAACTCGTTTTGCTGGCACATCGTTTTGACTCCATCACCCGGTTTCAACCGCGCTTTGTGCAGTGGCGAGCCCAGTGGGGCCACCTTATCGAATGCCGTGTTTGTAAGCAGTTAGACGCCAGCGAAGTCCCTAGTGCACTGTGGAGCCCGCACTGGGTGATGCGGCGTCTGGATATGGTGCGCTCCACCGGTACGGCGGGCTCTGACCCGCAACGCCGGGTGTTATTGCGCGAGGCATTGGAAGAGTGCAGGCGCAACAGCGGGCCAGGGTTTCCGGCTACGACCTTGGGTCTGTAAACCCTACCCTAGGGTTTCCCCGAGTACTATTTTTGAAAACTTGTATAATCCAAGGCTCTGACAAAAAGAGATCGAATGCTTCTTGTCGGGGTTTTGGTGGCTTGCTGCCAAGACAATTTCCGGAAATTGTTTCGTTAACTCACTTTAGTCTTTCAAAATGAACAAAACTCTCGTTCTGGCAGCTGTTATCGCTGCTGCTGCCCTCGTTGCTTGCGGTAAAAAAGAAGAAGCTGCTGCTCCCGTAGCCGCTCCTGCCGCTGCAGCTCCTGCTGCTGACGCATCTGCACCAGCTGCTGCTCCCGCAGCCGCTCCTGCTGCTGCAGCTTCCGAGCCAGCCAAGCAGTAATTCTGCCCAAGCGAAAAAAAACCACCCTCGGGTGGTTTTTTTTCGTCCACACGCCGGAGCGTGGGGGCAACAACTCGCCGCCGGGCCGCCCCAAGGCGAGTTAGCCCCCTTTGGGGGGCAGCGACCCGCGCAGCGGTGGAGCGTGGGGGCTTATTTAATGTCGTCAGCGATGACTTTGACAATGCGCTGCGCGTTGGCCGAACTCTCGGGTGCGCCTTGTGCGTTCAGCACGGAAATCACCGTCGCTTCGCCCTCGCTGCGCACTGCGATTTGGTACTTGCTAGGCTCGTTGGTCTTAGCTGCGCCGCTGAATATTTTGCTAAAGAAGCCGGGCTCCGAGTTTTCGGTGTCGGGTGCCACATAGCGGACGAAGTAAATGCCCTGTTTGCGGTCCCGGTCTTCTACGGTGAAACCGGTGCGGTCTAGAGCCAAGCCGACGCGACGCCAGGCGCGGTCAAAGTTTTCTCCAATTTGTACCACCGGCACGCCGTTAGTGTTGGACACGGTCGCAATCGATTTGCTGACACTGTTGGCCACCAGCGCTTTGGACTGCTCTTGGCTCACGCCTAACTTGACCATCAGGCGGCGCAAAAACTCGGCCTCCAGCTCGGGGTCGGTGGGGCGGGGTTGCCACACGGTGTTGGTTTTGTTTTCGCCCGCGTAAACCTCAACCACACCGCGATGGCTGATAAAGATTTCAGTCTCGTCGTTGGCACCGCGCTCCAGGCGGGTACGGAACTTGTCGCGTTCGGCGGTGGAGTACAGCGAGTCCAGCAGTTTGCCCAAGGCCGCGCGGATCATGTCCTGTGGAATCTTGGCCCGGTTTTCAGCCCAGTCGGTTTCCATGATGCCCAAATTGCTTTGATCCATGGCGAGCAAAAATCCGTTTTCTTGCCAGAAGTCTTTGACCGGCTCCCACAGTTTTTCGGCGGGGCGTTTGACGACCAACCAACGCTGGTTGCCTGCGCGTTCAATGCGCACGTCCCCTACCGAAACCGCCGCCACTGCGGTCTTGGATACGGCGGCCTGACCGGTCTGGTAGCCCGACGCCGATACACCGCCATCAACCATGGTGTAGCGGGTGTCTTTGGAGAGCTGGGTCAGGTCGGGCGGCACCGTCAACGACGGGGCTTTGGCCGTGCTGCGGTAGTCCACCTTGTCGGTCTCTAACGCAGAGCAGGCGGACAGGGCCACAGCCAGAGTGACCAGGCCCAGTTTGGATAATGAATTCACGCAATTCCTCAATTGAAGGTGGGGGCTCAAATCAGACCCATAGATTGCATCACGCCTTCCAGCGTTTTCTGGCTGGGCTCAGACAACGGTGTGAGCGGCAGACGCAGCGCGCCCAGACTGCGCCCCATGCGGGCCACGGCCCATTTCACGGGGATGGGGTTGGATTCGATAAACAGCGTCTTGTGCAGCGGCATCAGTTGGAATTGAATTTCCATGGCGCGCTTGATGTCGCCCGCCATGGCGGCTACACACAACTCGTGCATCAGGCGAGGTGCCACGTTGGCGGTGACGCTCACATTGCCATGGCCGCCGCACAGCATCAAGGCCACTGCGGTCGGGTCATCGCCAGAATAGATGGCAAAGTCTTTTGGGGCTTCTTTGATCAGCCATTGGGCGCGTTCGATGTTGCCGGTGGCTTCTTTGATGCCGACAATGCCGTCCACCTGGGCCAGGCGCAATACGGTTTCGTGCTGCATATCGGCCACCGAACGTCCGGGCACGTTGTACAGCACCACGGGCAAGTCCACTGCCTCGGCAATCGCCTTGAAGTGCTGGTACTGGCCCTCTTGCGTGGGTTTGTTGTAATAGGGCACCACCTGTAACTGGCAATTTGCGCCTACCTTTTTTGCAAAGCGTGCCAGCTCAATCGCTTCTTTGGTGGAGTTGGCACCACATCCGGCCATGATGGGTGCACGGCCTGCGGCTTGCTCCACCGAGACGCGAATGATTTCGCAATGCTCTTCCACGCTGACGGTGGGCGACTCGCCGGTGGTTCCGACCACGCCAAGGCAGTCGGTACCCTCGGCGATATGCCAGTCGATCAGCTTGCGCAGGGCCGGGTAGTCCACGGAGCCATCGTCAAGCATGGGAGTAACGAGAGCAACGATGCTGCCCCGAATCATCGGACCTTGTGAGGAGTTCATGTCTGGCTCAAATCAAGCTGTTTAAGGTAAACGTGCATTTTAGCTGGGGGCCGCACGGCGGCAATGCGTTGCACAAAACGCGGTGGGTTATCCAGGTAACCATTCTCATAAGCCACGACCTGCAATCCCTTGCAGACTTCCAGTAATTCACCGGGGCGCAGCAAAAAATCGGGCCGCGAAGGCCTCCCCACTGTCTCATTGCCCTGTGTAAAAGTTTCGTAAAGCAGCACGCCACCGGGCGCCACACTGGCCACCAGCGTGGGTAGCAGTGCGCGCCACAGGTAATTGGTGACCACCACGGCATTGAACGGAATGGGTGCACCATTGAATAGCAGCGGCCAGGGGGCATTTTCAATGTCGGCCTGCACCAGCGCTACGTTGCCGACGAGGTCTTGCACGCCCGACAGATCCCGGTCCATGGCTGTTACCGCGTGTCCGCGCCCGGCGAACCAGGCTGCGTGCCTGCCCGCACCGCAGGCGACATCGAGCACGCTGCCGTCCGGTTGCAACAGGTGCGACCAACGGGTAATCCACGGGGATGGCGCGCCGCGCGTGCTATGGCCAGAATCGGGAGTCATTGGGGCTTGACATCGTCTTTGAGCGCTGCCATTGCCATGCGCTCCACCAGGCCCGGGGCGATCAGTTTGAGGAATCGGGCCAGTTTGCCTTTGGCAGTCATCACGACCTCGCGCTGGCCGCGGTCCATGCCCTGCAATATCAGGCGTGCGCATTCCTCCACGGTCATGGCGTCGTCTTCGCGTAGTCCGCTTTTGCCTGCCGTTTGTCCTGCTGCGTTGAGGCCGCGACTGCGGATGTTGGTGAGCACCACGCCGGGGTAGGCGGTGGTGACGCTTACACCCGCAGGTTTCAATTCGGCGCGCAGCGCTTCAAAAAACCCGGTCATCGCAAATTTGGATGCGCTGTAGGCGGTGCGTCCCGGTACACCGACCAGCCCCGCCAATGAAGAGACCGCCACAATGCGCCCTTTGCTGGCCGTCAAGTAGGGCAGCGCCGCATGGGTGCACCACACGCTGCCCCACAGATTGATGCGCATGAGGTCCTCATACCAGCCCAGGTCCTGGACCTGCACCTCACTGAACAAGGCTTGCGCCGAAATGCCGGCGTTGTTGATGAGCCCATCAATGCGCCCAAACTCGGCGATCGTTGCTGCGATCAGGTGACGGCATTGGCTCTGCACCGATACATCGGTAGGCACAACGAGCGTGACGGCCCCAAGCGCCTTGCACTGCTGGGCCACTTTTTCCAGTGCGGGTGCGTTGCGTGCGGCCAGTACCAGGCGCACCGCATTGCCATGGCGTTGTGCCAATTGGCGGGCCATTTCGGCACCGATGCCGTCGGAGGCACCCGTGAGAATGAGGGTTGACGTCATGGAAAACCTTCCGGATTAAAAACAGGCCCACAGCTGGTTGGCCATCTGCACCATAAAGTCGGGCTGGGTGTACATCATGAAGACCGCAGCCAGCACCGCGGCAGCCAGCAATCCACCCACGATGTGGCGCTTGGAGTGCATGGGCTTACCGCGCGGCCAGCGTTGGCGTGCGTGCGATGGCACGGTCAATGGACGCTTCTTTCACCGGCAGATTGATCAGAGCAGCAAACACGCCCAGACCGATGGCGATGTACCACACCACGTCATAGCTGCCGGTGCGGTCGTACAAATAGCCGCCCAGCCACACGCCCATGAAAGAACCAATCTGGTGGCTGAAAAATACGAATCCGCCCAGCATGGACAGGTGCGCCACGCCAAAAATCTGCGCCACTGTGGCGTTGGTGGGCGGCACGGTAGACAGCCACAGCACGCCCATCACCGCAGAAAACACATAGACGCTGGCCGGAGTAAGCGGCACCAACAGGAACACGCTGATGGCCACCGCACGCGCCAGGTAAATGAAAGCCAGAATGTTTTTCTTGGGCATGCGCTGGCCCAACGCGCCCGCCGCATAGGTGCCAAACACATTGAACAGGCCAATCAGCGCCAGCGCGTAGCTCGCCACTTGGGGTGACAAGCCCTTGTCCTTGAGGTAGCTTGGCATGTGCACGCCAATGAAGACCACTTGGAAACCGCATACAAAGTAGCCCGCCATCAGCAGCTGAAAGCTGGGGTATTTGAACGCCTCTTTTAGAGCCTGCAAAATGGTCTGGTCGCGTTGCGCATGGGCGCTACCGTGGAAACCGGGCTCCCGCAGACCCCAAGCCAGAGGAATCATCAAAAACGCCGCAGAGCCCAACAAGAGCAACGCTTGCTGCCAGCCGAATTGGCTGATCAGAAAGCCCTCGGTCGGCACCATCAAAAATTGGCCGAACGACCCCGCCGCGGCGGCCACGCCCATGGCCCACGAACGCCGCTCCGCGCTCACATTGCGACCAATCACACCGTAAATCACTGCGTAGGTGGTGCCGGCCTGGGCCATGCCAATGAGCACGCCGGTAGATAGCGAAAACATCAGGGGCGTGCTGGCATAAGCCATGCCCATCAGACCCAGCGCATACATGATCGAGCCGCCCAGAATGACCTTGAACGCACCGAACCGGTCGGCCGCCATGCCAGCAAAAATACCGGACACGCCCCATGCCAGGTTTTGGATGGCGATGGCGAAGGCAAAAT
>JBEEJM010000007.1:0-11403 GCA_041169205.1 Pseudomonadota bacterium
GGCCGCCGAGAGAATTATTTTTGACGACCCGTTTGTGCAGTCCATGATGCGCGACTTTGGCGCGAAAATCGTGCCGGGTTCCATCAAGCCGCTGTAGGCTCTGGCACTGCCCCCATTACTGACCATTTTTAGAAAACCACAAGGAAATCCATGTTCAACAAAGGACAACTCGCCGGCCTGATGAAGCAAGCCCAGGCGATGCAAGACAACATGAAAAAAGCCCAGGACGAGCTGGGCAACATCGAAGTCACTGGCGAGTCCGGTTCCGGACTGGTGAAAGTCACCATGACCTGCAAGCACGAGGTCAAACGCGTCACCATCGACCCCAGCCTGCTGGCCGATGACAAAGACATGCTCGAAGACCTGGTCGCTGCCGCCTTCAACGCGGCCGTGCGCAAGGCCGAAGACACCTCCGGTGAAAAAATGGGCAAGATCACCGCCGGTATGCCGGCTCTCCCTGGCGGCATGAAGTTCCCGTTTTAAATAAGCTGCTTCCGCGCGCATGTCTGACACCAACGCCCTTGACGCGCTGATTCAGGCCCTCAAACGCCTGCCAGGCGTGGGCATAAAGTCGGCGCAGCGCATGGCTTTTCACCTGTTGCAGCATGACCGGGCCGGGGCGCAAGTACTGTCCCGCGCCCTGCAGGAGGCGACTACGCAGGTGCACCACTGCGAACGCTGCCATACCTTCACCCAGGCGGCGGTGTGCGCCACCTGTCTGGACGAGCGGCGCGACCATTCCCAGCTGTGTGTGGTGGAAACACCCGCCGATCAATCGGCGCTCGAACGCACCGGGGCCTACCGCGGACTGTACTTTGTGCTGATGGGCAAGCTCAGCCCGCTGGACGGCGTGGGCCCGCATGATCTGGGCCTGAAAAAACTGTTTGACCGTGCCTGCGATGGGCGGGTAGCAGAGGTTATTTTGGCCACCAACTTCACGGCCGAAGGCGAGGCCACGGCCTACGTCATCGCCGAAGGGCTCAAAGCCCGTGGCCTCAAACCCACCCGCCTGGCACGCGGCGTACCGGTGGGCAGCGAGCTCGAATATGTGGACTTGGGCACCATTGCCCATGCGCTGGTCGATCGGCGTTAGGAGCCCCAGGTGCAGCGCCGCAGCTTCATTCGTCTTTGGGGAACCATCCCACTGGCAATGGTTGTGCCTTGGGTGGCGGGCTGCGCCTCGACGGCGCAATGGCGGGTGGGCATCCATCCCTGGATTGGCTACGAAAGCCTGAAGCTCGCGCAAGATTTCAAATGGCTGCCGCCGGGTGCTGATCTGCTGGAGACGCAGGACATGGCGGAGTCGTCCCGGGCGCTGCAAACGGGGCACTTCGATGCCGCCTGTATGACATTGGACGAAGTGCTGCGCCTGCGCGGCTTGGGTGTGCCACTCACGGTTGCACTGGTATTTGACGTGTCTGCCGGGGGCGACATGCTGCTGGTGCGCCCCAGCATTCGCACATTGGCCGATCTGGCGGGCAAGCGCATCGGTGTGGAGCCGGGTGCCTTGGGTGCTTTGGTGTTGGGCAGCGTGTTGCGCGCCGCCGGGCTGGAGCGTTCGGCGGTGACGGTGGTGGAGTGCGCTACCGAGGCACAACTTGCATCATGGCGCCAGCTTGATGTGGATGCCTTGGTTTCCTACGAGCCCACGGCCACCTTGCTGCAACGTGAGGGCGCCCATCGCCTATTTGACAGTCGCCAGATGCCCGACACCATTGTCGATGTGCTGGCCGTGCATGCCGAACGGCTGATGGGGCGGAGCGACACGGTCCGGGCCGTGGTTGCCAGCCATTTTCGGGGGCTGGCGCATTTGCAGGGCAATCGCCAGGATGCGGTCTACCGCATTGGTGCGCGCCGGGCCATGGCACCCCAGGAAGTGCAGCTGTCTTTGGCTGGGGTGATTTTCCCCACGCTGGAGGCCAACCGGCAGTACCTGGCCACCCAGGGTCGCTTGCACAGTGCATCGCGCGCCGTGTCTACCTTGATGGTGCAAGCAGGTTTGCTGCAGCAAGCGGACTCGCTGGAAGACATTGGTAACGCCACCTGGTTGCCCCGCGATGACGACTAAACCCCTTCAGCGCTGGGGCATGGTCGGGTGGATCATCTGGCTGGTGGTGTGCGCCTGCCCGGTCTGGGCCGATGCGCCGCTGCATTTTGGCGTGCTGGCATTTCGGGGCAAGGTGGAGACCGAGGCGCAGTGGCGGCCGCTGGCTGATTACCTTGAGCGTGTGCTGCCTGCAGGCCGTCGCGTCGAGGTGCGGGCCTACGATTTCCCGGCACTGGCCGAAGCCATCACCCGCAATGAGGTGGATATTTTGCTCACCAACCCCGGCGACTACACCTTGCTGCGCCATCGCAACGGGGTATCGGCTCCGCTGGTCACCCTGGTTCGGCGCGAAGGGGTGAACGATTTGGCGGGCTTTGGGGGGGTGATCTTTACCCGCGCAGACACGTCCGTTTTGACCTTGGCGGATGCCTCCCATCAGCGCATTGCAGCGGTGCAACCGGAGGCGTTTGGCGGCTACCAGGTGCAGGCCTTCGAGATGCTGGAGGCCGGTCTGGAGGTGCCCTCAGGGGAACGGTTGTTGTACGAGGGCTTGCCGCATGACAACGTCGTGCGCGCCGTGCTGGACGGGCGTGCCGAGGTGGGGTTTGTGCGCACCGGTTTGCTCGAACGCATGGTGGCCGAGGGCAAACTCGACCTGAACCGCCTGCGCATCCTCAACCGCCAAAACCTGGCGGGTTACCCGTATGCGGCATCTACGCGCCTGTACCCCGAGTGGCCGGTGGCGGTGATGCCGCAAGTGGGAGAAGACTTGGCGCGGCAACTCTCGGTGGCGCTGTTGTCCCTCGCGCCAGACAGTCCCGCCGCGCGTGCCGCTGACCTCCATGGCTTTACGGTGCCCGCGGACTACACCGGTGTAGAGAACCTGCTGCGCAAGCTGCGTCGCCCGCCCTTTGATGTCACCCCCGAATTTACCCTGGCAGATTTGTGGAAAAAATACAGGGTGTGGATGGCGGTACTGGGTGCGATGGTGCTGCTGCTGGGCGGCGTGGTCTGGCGGCTGGTGTTGCAAAACAGGCGCATGCGGCAAACCCAGTTACGGCTGGATCTGGCCATCCAAGGCACGGGTCTGGGCATCTGGGACAGTGATCTGGTTTCGGGTGAGAACTATTACTCACCGCGCATGTACGAGATGCTGGGGTATGCGCCAGATGAATTTCCGCACAATCCAACGTCATGGACCGCCTTGATACACCCTGACGATCTGGCGCAGGTCTTGACGGCAGAGTACGCGGTGACGCCAGACAAGTTGCCGGTCTATGCCGTCACCATGCGCATGCGGGCCAAAAACGGAGCATGGCGCTGGATACAAACCCAAGGCGTGGTGCAGAACAATGCGGCTGGGCAGCCTACACGGCGCACTGGTTTGCATGTGGATGTCACCGATCGCATGCGCGACCAGGAGCGTGTGGTGCTGGCCGCCAGCGTGTTCACCCATGCGCGCGAGGGCATCATGATCACGCTGCCGGACGGCGCGATTGTGGAGGTCAATGAGGCGTTCACCCGCATCACCGGCTACACGCGCGAAGAAGCCATGGGAAAGAACCCCAGCATACTCAAAAGCGGACGCCAGTCAGCCGGGTTTTACGAATCCCTGTGGCAGGAGCTGTTATCGACCGGCCATTGGTCCGGTGAGATATGGAACCGCCACCGGGACGGCGGCCTGTATGCCGAGCTGATGACCATCAGCGCAGTGCAAGATGCGGCGGGGCAGACCCACAACTACGTGGCACTGTTTACCGACATCACGCCCATCAAAGAACACCAGCGCTTGCTGGAGCACATTGCCCACTACGACACGCTCACCAACCTGCCCAACCGGGTGTTGCTGGCAGACCGCTTGCAACAGGCCATGCGGCAATGCCAGCGCAACGGCCGGTCGCTGGCGGTGGTGTTTCTCGACCTCGACGGCTTCAAACGGGTCAACGATGCCTATGGCCACGACGTGGGCGACGATTTGCTGGTGGCGCTGTCACAGCGCATGAAATCGACGCTGCGTGAGAGCGACACACTGGCGCGCATCGGTGGTGATGAGTTCATTGCCGTGTTGGTCGATCTGGAACGGGTGCAGGACTGTGAGCCCCTGTTGCAGCGCATGCTGCAGGCAGCGGCGGACCCGGTGCCCCTGCAAAGCCCACAGGGCACGTTGACCTTGCAGGTGTCTGCCAGCATGGGCATCACCCTGTACCCGCAAGATGGGGTGGACGCTGACCAGCTGATGCGCCACGCCGACCAGGCCATGTACCAGGCCAAGCAGGCGGGTAAAAACCGCTACCAGTTGTTTGATGTGGACAAGGACGCGGCCGTTTCCAGCCACCACGAGACCATGGTCGGCATTGCGCAGGCGCTGGAGCGCGACGAGTTCGTGCTGCACTACCAACCCAAAGTGAATATGCGCACCGGCGACGTGGTGGGGGCCGAGGCGCTGATTCGCTGGCAGCACCCGGAGCGGGGTCTCCTGCCGCCCGGGATGTTTTTGCCAGGCATTGAGCTGGACCCGGTGGGCGTGCAGCTGGGTGAGTGGGTGATTCGGGCGGCGCTGATGCAGGCCAGTGCCTGGAATGCCCAGGGCTTGTACCTGCCCATCAGTGTCAATGTGGGGGCCTACCAGTTGCAGCACGCCGATTTTGTGAGCCACCTGCAGGTGCTGTTGGCAGCCTACCCTGATGTGCCCCCAGGCCAGCTCGAACTCGAGGTGCTGGAAACCAGTGCCATGCAAGACATTGCCCGGGTGTCGGAGACCATGCGCGCCTGCCAGCAGCTAGGTGTGCAGTTTGCGTTGGACGATTTTGGTACCGGTTACTCGTCGCTCACCTACCTCAAGCGGTTACCGGCGAACACGCTCAAGATTGACCAGAGTTTTGTGCGCGACATGCTCGATGACCCGGATGACCTCGCCATTGTGGATGGCGTGGTGGGGCTGGCGCGCGCGTTTGGCCGCGCGGTGATTGCCGAGGGCGTGGAGACGCAGGCGCATGGCAGGCGCCTGGTGGCGCTGGGCTGCGACTGTGCCCAGGGCTATGGCATTGCCAGGCCGATGCCGGCTTCGCAGCTGATGGGCTGGCTGGATCAGTGGAAACACCAATCCAGTTGGATCAATTTATGATGAAATATGCCTGTAGCCCCCGTAAAATATGCGCAAGCAGCTATCAATAAAATAGCAATTCACGCACGTCCCCACCGTTGTTGAAAGAGTTTTTATGCCCAACGCCCACTTCACCATCGCTTACTGGTGCGTTCTGATCGCTGCCTTGCTGCCGATTGGGTGTGCCGGCGTTGCCAAGTCGGGCATGTTTGGCAAGCCACGCCGCGAGGGCGGTTATGACAACCACGACCCGCGCAACTGGCTGGCCCGCCAGACCGATTGGCGGGCCCGTGCCAACGCGGCGCAGGCCAATAGTTTTGAGGCGTTGCCGTTCTTTATCGGCGCGGTCATCATTGCCCACCAGCTGGGGGCGCACCAGGGGCGGCTGGACATTCTGGCGTTTGCCTTTGTGGTCCTGCGCATGGTCTACATCATGATGTATGTGTCGGGCATGGCCACGGTGCGCAGCGTGGTGTGGTCGCTGGCCTTGGCCGTCAATATCGCTATTTTGTTTGCCGGGTATCGTTAGGCTTTTGCGCTCGGCACTAGCGTTTTTTGGCCTTGGTGGTGTGCGGCCGGACGGCCGGGGCTTTTCCATGGTGCGTGGCTTTAGCGTTGCTTTTTCCGCCGCCCTTGGTGTGGCCGGTGGCGGGCAAAAACACCACGACCTGTTGACCGGCTTTGAAGCTGGCACTGGCGCTGACCTTGTTCCACTGCGCCACGGTGTCCATACTGACTTTGTACTTGCGTGCGATGCTGGCCACACTATCGCCTTTGCCTGCACGCACCGTGCTGCGCCGTAGCACCACTTCGGGTGCCAGAGACACCTGGCCGCTGTCGGCCACTTGCCCGGTGACGTCGTGCACCACATGCACCGAGCGCGGCACCAGCAGCGTGGAGCCCGCCTTCACCAGCATGCGGGCCGGAATGTTGTTGATGGCGCGCAGATCCGTTTCTGACATGCCGACCCGCTTGGCGGCATCTGCAGGGCGCAGTGTGGTGGGCGCAATCCAGACGGTCCAGCTCGCCAAGCGGCCACTGCCATAGCCCTCCAGATTGCTCTGAAACACTTCGGCGTTGTCCCAGGGCAGCAAGATTTGCGGCGTGCCAGCGGCCATGATGACCGGGCGGTTGACCGACGGGTTCAGCGCCTTGAAGTCTTCCAGTGGCACCTCGGCCAGTTTGGCGGCCAGGGCCACGTCAATGTCGCGGCGGATGGTGACGGTTTGAAAGTAGGGGTGGTTCTCGATCAGCGGCAACTTGGAGTTGAACGTCTCCGGGCGGGTGACGATGTTTTTGATGGCCTGCAACTTGGGCACATAAAAACGCGTTTCCATGGGCATGTTGAGGTCGCTATAGCCAGCGCTCAGGCCTGCACGCTGGTTTTTGCTGACAGCGCGGCCGACGCTGCCTTCGCCCCAGTTGTAGGCCGCCAGGGCCAGGTGCCAATCACCAAACATGCCATGGAGTTTTTGCAGGTAGTCCAGCGCTGCGCGGGTGGAGGCCAGCACATCGCGGCGGTCGTCCCGAAAGGCGTTTTGCTTGAGTTCAAAGTACTTGCCAGTGGCGGGCATGAACTGCCACATGCCCGCGGCCTTGGCACCCGACACCGCTTGTGGGTTGAAGGCGCTCTCGATAAACGGCAGAAGCGCCAGCTCGGTGGGCATGTTGCGCAGCTCCAATTCTTCCACAATGTAGAACAGGTATTTTTTGGAGCGCTCGGTCATGCGAAAGATGTAGTCCGGCCGCGTGGCGTACCACTGCTCTCGGTCGCGCACGAGGTCGGTGTCCAGATCGGGCATGGCGTAACCCCTGCGAATGCGGTCCCACAGGTCCACGGGTGGGGCCAAGCTGGCCACGCTGCGCGAGCTGGTTTGCGTGGAGGCGATCGGCGTGAGCGCTACGCCCTGGTACGCGGGGGCTGCGTTGCTGCGCGCTTGTGGGGCACGTGCCGCAGGCAATTCGTGGCTGGCGGCCAGGGTGATGGCGTCACTTTCCGGTGCGGGTGCACTGGTTTGCGGGAAGGGCGCAGTGGCACAGCCGGTGAGCCAAAGCGCTGCGCACAGGCTGAGGGCTTTATAAAAATTCATCGGTATTGGTTTTTCCATTGGCGCAAGGTGGCAAATGCACCCTGGGCGTCTACGCTGGCCGCATCAAATCGGCGGGCCGCTGCGATGACTGCAGCTTCGTGGGTACGCAAGAAGGGGTTGATATTTTTTTCCAGGGCGATGGAACTTGGCAAGGTGGGCACGCCTTGGGCGCGCAGGGCGCGGCACTGGGCGGCGTAGGCCACGAGGTCCGCATTGTCGGGCTCTATTTCAAGTGCAAACTTCAGGTTACTCAGGGTGTATTCGTGGGTGCAACAGACGCGGGTGTCGCCTGGCAGGGCGGCCAGTGCAGAGAGCGAGGCCAGCATTTGCTCCGGCGTACCCTCAAACAGCCGACCACAGCCTGCGCTGAACAGGGTGTCACCGCAAAACAGCAGTGGGCGACCGTCCACCGCCGCGCAGGTAAAGGCAATGTGGCCTGCCGTGTGGCCAGGCACGTCCATGACCTGCCAGTCAAGGCCCAGCGCAGAAATGGTTTGCCCGCCACGCAAGGGCGTGAGCGGTGCCGGAATGTTTTCAGTGGCGGGGCCGAAGACTGTGGCACCCGTGGATTCGCGCAGCTGGGCCACGCCACCGGTGTGATCGCCGTGGTGGTGGGTGACTAGAATGACCTGCAATTGCAGACCTTCGCGTGCGAGGGCATCGACCACCGGCTGGGCGTCACCAGGATCGACCACCAGCGCCTGTTGGCCGTCGTGCAGCATCCAGATGTAGTTGTCGTCAAAAGCGGGTAGTGGTATTAACTTCATGAGCGGCCAAATTATAGATTTGCATGACTGGTTTCAGACTCCGGCGGGGCATTACCTGCTGGAGTGGGAGCGCGCGCACGTCGATGCTGCGGTGGCCGATATTTTTGGCTACCACGCATTGCAGCTGGGCGTGCCAGAACTCGATGGCTTGCGGGCCAACCGCATGCCCCACCAGTGGCTGGCCACCGACCATCTTGCACCGGATTTGATCACGACCGGGCCGCGCACGGCTTTCCTGACCGATTTTTCGGCATTGCCGTTTCCGGCCAGCAGCATTGACTTGGTGGTGTTACCCCATTCGCTCGAGTTCAGCCCCGACCCGCATGCGACATTGCGCGAGGTAGAGCGGGTGCTGGTACCTGAAGGGCGGGTGGTGATTTGCGGGCTCAATCCGGTGAGCCTGTGGGGGCTGCGCCAGCGACGGGCGCATCTGTACCGGCGCTTTGGCGATGCACAACTTTTTCTGCCGGACTGCGGTGAATTTATTGGCTATTGGCGTTTGCGCGACTGGCTACGGCTGTTGGGCATGGAGGTCGAGGTGGGGCAGTTCGGCTGCTACCGGCCTGCGGTGGACAGCAGCGTATGGCTGGAGCGCACCGAATGGATGGACCGTGCAGGCTCCCGCTGGTGGCCGATTTTTGGGTCCGCCTATTTTTTGGTGGCCGTTAAACGGGTGCGCGGTATGCGCTTGCTGGGCCCCAGCTGGAAGACAGCGCCGACCCGCGTGGTCAAGCCCGTGCCGGTGGCCAACCGGGCAACAGAATTTCAAACCAAGGGGAAACACGAGTGAGCGATGTGGTGATTTATACCGACGGTGCCTGCAAAGGCAATCCGGGGCCAGGCGGTTGGGGCGTGCTGATGCGTTCACCCGATGGCACAGAAAAAGAGCTGTGTGGCGGCGAATTGGGTACCACCAACAACCGCATGGAAATGATGGCGGTCATCGAGGCACTGGTCGCGCTCAAGCGGCCGTGCAAGGTGTCCTTGCATCTGGACAGTCAGTATGTGCTCAAGGGCATTACCGAGTGGATTGCGGGTTGGAAAGCCAAGGGCTGGAAAACAGCCGCCAAGCAGCCTGTCAAAAACGTGGACTTATGGCAGCGCTTGGACGAGCTGGTTGCGAAGGCGGGCCACACCATTGAATGGCATTGGGTCAAGGGCCATGCGGGTGACCCAGGCAATGAGCGCGCAGATGCGTTGGCCAATCGCGGTGTGGAGATGGCGCTGCAGAAAAAATAGTGCGCCACGGAGGAGGAGAGGGGGGGCTAGATCACCCCGTCGAACATCATCACGTCGACCGCATCGCCAGGGCGCACATCGCCTTGGCTGTGGTGCAAAACAATCAGCCCATTGGCCTGTGCCATGGAGCTCAAAACCCCCGAGCCCTGCTGCCCCGTCGTCTTGACCACCAGGGTGCCGTCAACGCTACTTGACACGATGCCGCGCTGGTATTCGGTGCGGCCTGGTTTTTTGCGAATGGCTTCTGCGCTGTGGGCCTTGAGCAACACCGGTGGCTCTGCAGCGCAGCCCATCATTTGCAGCAGTGCAGGGCGCACAAAGGCCAGAAATGTCACCATCACGGCGACCGGGTTGCCAGGCAGCCCGAACAGCACCGCCTTGCCCATGCGGCCGACCGCCATGGGGCGACCAGGCCGCATAGCAATTTTCCAGAACACCACGCCAGCATCCCCCCCCGCCAGCTTGCGCATGACGGCCTTGGTGTGGTCGGCCTCGCCCACGCTCACACCACCGCTGGTGATGACGGCGTCGGCCTGGCTGGATGCGGCAGCGAACGCGGCTTCCAGGGCAGCCGGGTCGTCGCGCACCACACCCATGTCGATGACCTCAACGCCCATGCGGGTCAGCAAGCCGAGCAGGGTGTAGCGGTTGCTGTCGTACACAGCACCTTCGCGCGGCGCGTCACCCAGGCTCAGCACCTCGTCACCGGTTGAGAAGAATGCGACCCGCACTTTGCGCCGAATGTTGACCTGCGCAAGCCCCAAGCTGGCGATCAGGCCCAACGCGGCGGGTTGGATGCGGGTACCCGCCGTTAGCGCAGGCTCGCCTTCACGCAGGTCTTCGCCCTTGAAGCGTCGGTTGTCACCCAGCTGCAAAACGCCTGCCACAATGGTGATGCGGTCACTATCGCGCACGGTTAATTCTTGGGGCACCACAGTGTCCAGCCCGGCAGGCATGACTGCGCCGGTCATGATCTTCAGACATTGGCCTGTGCCGACAGTGCCCGTCCAGGCCTTGCCCGCCATGGCGATACCCACCACCTCCAATTGCAAGGGCGCATCGCTGCGCAGTTGCGTACCCGCAAAGGCATAGCCATCCATGGCCGAGTTGTCATGGGCGGGCACACTGATGGGCGAGATGATGTCTTGCGCCAGCACGGCTCCCAACGCCTGCCGCAGTTCGACGGTTTGGGTTTCTGTCACGGGGGTGACCAATGCACTCAAAAACTGCAGTGCAGTGTCGGCCTGCAATGCTTGCGGGTCATAGCCCTGCAACTGCGCGGCAATTTGTTCGAGGGCGTTCATGGCTGTTCCAGTTGCTGCAGTTGTTCCAGCGTGTTGGCGTTAAAAAATGCCCGTGCGTCGTCGTGTGCCTGATCGAACGCCACGGTGACCTGGCCTTGCTGCTGGGTCCAGGTGTCGATCTTTCGGCCTCCCCCTGCCACATAGTCGCGCAGGCTGGGCAACAGGCTGGTACGCATCAGGCAAAACACGGGTTGCGTTCGCACCCGCACCGTGCCGTCGTCATCGGCCTCGGGCGCGCAGGCTACCGCGATGGATGCATTCGACTGCACCAATGCCTGCGCCATACGCTGCAATAAATCCAGTGGGAACAAGGGCGAGTCGCAGGGCACGGTGAGCAAGTATTCCAATGCACTGGTGTGCGCTTGGCAGTGCGCAAGCGCAGTGAGAAAACCTGCCAGTGGCCCCGCAAACCCCTCTAGTTCGTCCGGCCAGACCGGGGTGCAAATTTGCGCGTACTGGTCCTGGTTGCGGTTGGCATTGATACCAATGAGTGCGGGCGAGCCCAGCGTTTGCTGCTGCAGGCGTTGCACCGCATGCCACACCATGGGCAGCCCACGAAACGGTTGCAAGCCTTTGTCCACACCACCCATGCGCATGCCCCGGCCACCCGCCAAGACGACCGCGCCAACACGGGCTGCCAATAGTTGTTGGTGCATGCTGGTCAGCCGCCGATGTAGCTCATCTCAACCCGGCGGCCACCCGTTCCCGTGTCGGCAGCTTGCGCGCCACGCAACTCGGAATAGCGGTCAACGCGCCCGCTCCAGATACGGCCGACGGCGGACTCCAGCACCGCATCGTCCGAACCATTGCGCAGCAGTGTGCGCAAGTCGTAGCCCTGGCTGGCAAACAGGCA
>JBEEJM010000008.1:0-2971 GCA_041169205.1 Pseudomonadota bacterium
CAATCATGACGGTGCCGTCCGCACTCTTGCCCATGCACAACGGGCGAATGCCAAACGGGTCCCGAAATGCCAACACGCCGTGCCCGGCAATCAGCGCAATCACCGCATACGAGCCCTTGATGCGGCGGTGCACATTGGCCACTGCGGCAAACAAATCTTGTGGCGTGAGTGGCAGGCCGCGCGTGGTGCGCTCAATCTCATGCGCCAGCACATTAAGCAGCACTTCGGAGTCACTCTCGGTGTTGATGTGGCGGTGGTCGGTGATGAAGAGCTCACTCTTGAGTGCGTGCGCGTTGGTCAGGTTGCCGTTGTGCACCAGCACGATGCCAAACGGCGCGTTGACGTAAAACGGCTGCGCCTCTTCTTCGCTAAACGCGTTGCCCGCCGTGGGGTAACGCACCTGGCCCAGACCGCAATTGCCGGGCAGCGAACGCATGTTGCGGGTGCGAAACACGTCTTTGACCATGCCCTTGGCCTTGTGCATGAAGAACTTGCGCTCTTGCTGCGTCACGATCCCCGCGGCGTCCTGGCCCCGGTGCTGCAACAGCAGCAAGGCGTCATATATCAACTGGTTGACCGGTGCGTTGCTGACAACGCCGACTATTCCGCACATAGATGTTTACTCACGAAGGTAGATATTTTCCGAATTCCTGCGGCAGCACGGGCTTCAGGCCCGTCAAAACCACGGCAGCAACATGCGCACCCATGGACTCTTGCCACAGCTGGCCCGACTTCAGCGGGGTCATGCCCACCACCACCGTCAACGCCAGCAAAATAATGACGCCACGCACTGCACCAAAGGCAGCACCCAGCAGCCGGTCTGCAGGTCGCAAGCCCACGGCTGCAATCAGCTTTTTGGTCAAAAACGCAACCAGACCGCCCATAAAAATGGCAGCGATAAAAACCAACACGAAACCCGCGGCGTAGCGCATGGCTTCGGTGGCCCCTGACATCGGTAAAAAGCCCGCCGCCTGTGGCGCAAACCACTGGGCCAGCACAAAAGCCGCAATCCAGCTCAGCACCGACAACACTTCATACACCAGCCCGCGCCACGCACCGATCACCATGGACAGCAGCAGCACCCCCAGAAAGATCCAGTCCAACACGGGCATATTCATGGCCCGCCTCTACAGTTCCAGAACGGCGGCAGGAAGGTCCAGCTTCTTGATCTTGGCAGCCACCTTGTCGACCTCGGCCTTGGACTCAAACGGCCCCACGCGCACACGGATGCGCTTGCCTTCTGCTGTCTGAACGACTTGGGTATAGGTTTTTAAACCGGCTTTTTCGAGCTTGTGGCGCGCTTCGCGGGCCTTGAGTACGTCGGCAAATGCTCCCACTTGCACAATGAACCGGCCAGAGGGTGCAGAGGCCGCAGCATCGGGCTTTTTAGCGGCGTCTTTGCCATCCAGCAACGCCTGCGCCTTGGCAGCATCAGGCGCTTTTTCTGCGGGCTTTGGTTCAGGCTTGGGTTCCGGTTTCGGTTCTACTTTTGCAACCGGATTAGACGCCACAGCCGCTGGCTGCGGCGGTGCTACGGCGACCACCGCCGGGCTGGCTTGCACGACCACGGGTGCGACCACTGGAGTGGACGCAGGCGCGCTGCTCAAAGGCTTGACCTTGGCTTTGTCGGGGATTTCAATCGGAATATCGACCGCAATCGGGCGCGGCTGGTTGTCAAACAACATGGGGAAGCCCACCACACCGAGCAACACCAAAATGGCCGAGCCAATCAGGCGATGGCGCGCGCGTTTGCGCAGGGCCTCAACACTCTCAGCAGCCGGGGCGGGGGTGGGATGCTCGTCGCCACCTTTGCGAAACTTGAAAAAGGCCATGGATGGGTGACTTAGGGGTTCAGATGTTTGGCTTGCAAGCGAGGCACGCCGTGGGTCAGAACACCGCCCACGGTATAGAAGGAACCGAAGACGACGATTCTATCAGTGGGGTCAGCGGCTTCGATGGCCGCTTGCAGCGCCGCCATGGGGTCCGCATGGGACGACGCGGTGGCGTCTTTGCGGGTGTTTTGGGCTTCCCACTGTGCCTGAAGGGCTTTCGCCTTGGCGGCGCGTGGCGAGGGTAAATCGGTGAAATACCAGCGGTCAATCAGTGGATTGACCCGTGCCAGCATCGGTGCCAAGTCTTTGTCGGCCATGGCGCCAAACACCGCATGGGTGGTGGGAAAGTAGCCCATGGCGTCCAAATTCGCCGCCAGCGCCGCCACGGAATGGGGGTTGTGCGCCACGTCCAGCACCAACGAAGGCTCGCCCGGAACGATCTGAAAGCGCCCAGGTAGCTCGACAAACGCCAGCCCGTTGCGCACCGCCTGCGCCGTCACCGGCAGCTTGTCGCGCAACGCCGTCAGCGCGGCCAATACGCCGGACGCATTCACCAACTGGTTGGCACCGCGTAAGGCCGGATAGGCCAAGCCGCTGTAACGTCTGCCGCGCCCAGCCCAGCCCCACTGCTGCTTGTCGCCGGACACGTTGAAGTCTTGCCCCACGCGCCACAGGTCAGCGCCCACTTCCAGCGCGCGGTCCAGCACGCTTTGGGGCGGCACCGGGTCGCTCACCACCACCGGGCGGCCGGTGCGCATGATGCCGGCCTTCTCCAGGCCAATCGTTTCGCGGTCGTTGCCCAGCAGCTCCATGTGGTCGAGGTCGATGCTGGTAATGATCGCGCAGTCGGCGTCGATGATGTTGACGGCGTCGAGTCGCCCGCCCAGGCCTACTTCCAGAATGACCACGTCGAGTTCACTTTGGGCCATGACTTGCAGGATGGCGAGGGTCGTGAACTCGAAGTACGTGAGCACAATTTCGGAGTCATTTTGGCCTCTAGCCCTCTGTACATCTGCGAAGGAAGCTACTAATTTTGTAGCACTCACCGCTTCGCCATTGAGGCGCAAGCGCTCTTCAAAGTGCACCAGATGGGGGGAAGTAAAGGTGCCAGTCTTGTATCCTGCCTGTCCCAAAATGCT
>JBEEJM010000009.1:0-11687 GCA_041169205.1 Pseudomonadota bacterium
CGGCGTCGCCATCGCCATCCACGGTGCCGCCTTCGAGCACGCCGTCAATGTAGTTGGGTTCGCCCTGGCTTTTGAGGTAGCTCACCACGCGGTGCACTTCTTCGTCACTCACAAAAGCACCGTGCACGCGGATGGGCTGGCCGCTGCCGCTGGCCATGTACAGCATATCGCCCATGCCCAACAGGGCTTCTGCACCCATCTGGTCCAGGATGGTACGGCTGTCAATCTTGGAGCCGACCGAGAACGCGATGCGGGTAGGAATATTGGCCTTGATCAGGCCAGTAATCACGTCCACGCTAGGACGCTGGGTAGCCAAAATCAGGTGGATACCGGCAGCGCGGGCCTTCTGCGCCAAGCGGGCAATCAGCTCTTCAATCTTCTTGCCGACCACCATCATCAGGTCGGCCAACTCATCGATCACCACCACGATGTGCGGCAGGCGGTCGATCGGCTCGGGGCTCTCCGGTGTCAGGCTGAAAGGGTTGTAAATGAACTCGCCACGCGCCCGGGCCTCGTCGATCTTGACGTTGAAGCCCGCCAGATTGCGCACGCCCATTTTGCTCATCAGCTTGTAGCGTTTTTCCATCTCGGCTACGCACCAGTTCAGGCCGTGCGCCGCTTGTTTCATGTCGGTCACCACCGGGCACAGCAGGTGCGGAATACCTTCGTACACCGACATTTCCAGCATCTTGGGATCGATCATCAGCAAGCGCACATCGCGCGCTTCGGCCTTGTACAGCAGGCTCAAAATCATGGCGTTAATACCCACCGATTTGCCCGAACCGGTGGTACCGGCCACCAGTACGTGGGGCATCTTGGCCAGATCGGCCACGATGGGGTTGCCGATGATGTCTTTGCCCAGACCCATGGTGAGCATGGACTTGGCTTCGTTATAGACCTGCGAACCCAAAATTTCGGAGAGTTTGATGCTCTGGCGCTTGGCGTTGGGCAACTCCAGCGCCATGTAGTTTTTACCGGGAATCGTTTCCACCACACGGATGGACACTAGGCTCAAGCTGCGCGCCAAGTCTTTGGCCAGGCCCACAATTTGCGAGCCCTTGACACCGGTGGCCGGTTCGATTTCGTAGCGGGTAATCACCGGCCCGGGCTGGGCCAGCACCACGCGCACTTCCACACCGAAGTCTTTGAGCCGTTTCTCGATCATGCGGCTGGTCATTTCCAGCGTCTCGGGAGCGACCGTTTCCTGGCGCAACAGCGCACCGTCGAGCAGCGACACCTGGGGTAGCTTGCTGTCGGGCATTTCGGAGAACAGGGGTTTTTGACTTTCTTTGGCCACGCGCTCGCTGCGGGGTGGTGCGGCCAACACAGGCTCCACAATCACGACCGGCTGCGAGTGGTGCACGACGATGTCTTCGCGCTCCTCCATCACCACCTCTTCACGCTCTTTCATGGCCTGCTGACCGAGCTCAAGGTCTTGCGCCAACTCACGCTTTTCGCGCTGCGACTCCAGCAAGGCGTCAATCCGTGCGCCAATGCGCTCCGCCCACAGCATCCAGGAAAAATTGAACGCCCAAGCTGCGCCCAGCACGCCCAACACAATAGCCACCAGGCCGGAGCCCGCAAAGCCCAGCCATTTGACGCTGATCGAGCCCAACAGATAACCCAGCGCACCGCCGCTGTGGCCCGGCAACACCGACTCCAGGCGGTACAAGCGCGTCCACTCCAGCGTGGTGCTGCCATACATCAGGAAGGCCAAACCCACCCAAAATGCCATACGGCGCAAAGACGGGGTGTGATCATCCGGTTGCGGTGCAAAAGTCGCAGTTCGCAAGGTTTCACCCCGCAGACGGTCCGCTAACAGCGCCAGCCATTGGCGCACACACACCGCCACACACCACCACACAGAATACCCCGCCAAGAAATAGCTGGCATCGGCAATCCAGGCCCCAAACCGCCCAACCCGGTTGCTCACCACCGTACCCACACCCGAAGTCGACCAGGCCGCGTCGTTGGGCGAATAGCTCATCAAAGCAATCAACCACAGCGACAGCACCAAAAAACCGCCGACCAGTGCAATTTCATTGGCAAAGCGGCCCAAACCCGTGGGCTCTACGGGCTGGCCACGGGAGGTCGACGATTGGAGGGTGTGAAGTGAATAAGTCATTGGCAAAATTTGTACGGGCAAGCATACCCGAGCCAGGCCCACGCGCTGCTATGAGAGCAGCCCTAGCGCGGTGTGCTGCGGCGCTCGTTGACGCGTATCAACCCAGCTTCCACGGTTTGCAAAAAACCCTGGTCTTCAAAGTCTTTCATGACCCGGCTGACCATTTCGCGCGAGGCCCCCACCATCTTGGCCACGTCCTGGCGCGACACTTTGTGCGGTATCAGCAGGCCACCACCCGCATCGGCCACGGCCGACTCCAGCATGACGTTAGCCACACGGGCATAGACGCCCAGGAGGGCCAAAGAGCTAATTTTTTGGTCGGCACTGCGCAAGCGTTGCACTAGCACCCGCATGACCGACTGCGCCATAGCGGAATTTTCGGCAATGCAGCGTGAGAAGTCTTCGCGCCCCAACACCAGCACATCCGTCAGTACCTCCGCCTGCACCGTGGCCGAATGCGGCTCGCCATCGATCAGGCTCATTTCACCCACGTGGTCGCCTACCCGCAAGGTGGACAAAATGACCTCGCGGCCCCGGTTGTCAGACATCACAACACGTGCCCGGCCCGTGAGAATGATGTAGAGCGCATTCGAGGTTTCCCCCTGCGTGACGATGCATTCACCGCGTTTGAAACGCTGCTTGGTCACCGCGCCGACCAGCGCTTTCGCCTGCGGCGCAGTCAGCTGCGCGAACAGCGGGACCCGGCGAATCAAATCCAAGTTGCTCAGCAATGCCATTGGCTAGGGGTTCCGATCGATCAGTGAGTGTTTCTTACAATACATAACGCATAACGGCTCACGCTCCCAATTCGACTACAAAGGTTATTCATGTCTGCTCCCAAGTCTTCCAAGCATGCCAAGGTCCTCATTTTGGGCTCCGGCCCTGCCGGTTATACCGCCGCAGTGTATGCCGCTCGCGCCAATCTCAACCCGGTATTGATTACCGGTATAGCACAGGGCGGCCAGTTGATGACCACCACCGAGGTGGACAACTGGCCTGCTGACGTGAACGGTGTGCAAGGGCCCGAGCTGATGCAGCGGTTTTTGGACCACGCCGAGCGCTTCAAAACCGAAGTGCTGTTCGACCATATCAATGCCGTCGACCTCAGCAAACGCCCTTTTACCTTGAAGGGCGATACCGACGAGTACACCTGCGACTCGCTGATCATCGCCACCGGCGCATCGGCCAAGTACCTGGGCCTGCCTTCTGAAACCGCTTTTATGGGCAAAGGTGTTTCGGGCTGCGCCACGTGCGACGGCTTTTTCTACCGCGATCAGGTTTGCTGCGTGGTCGGCGGCGGCAACACCGCCGTGGAAGAAGCCCTATACCTTTCCAACATTGCAAGCAAGGTTTACTTGGTACACCGCCGCGACAAGTTCAAGGCAGAGCCCATTCTGATCGACAAGCTGATGGACAAGGTCGCGGCCGGCAAGATTGAACTCAAAACCTTCCGCACACTGGACGAAGTGCTTGGCGATGCCAGTGGCGTAACTGGCATCCGCGTCAAAAGCACCATGGACGGCAGCACCGAAGACATCGTTCTGCAAGGCTGCTTTATCGCCATCGGCCACTCACCCAACACCGAACTGTTCCAGGGCCAATTGCAACTCGAAAATGGCTACATCGTCACCCAGGGCGGGCTCAAGGGATTTGCCACGCAGACTAGCGTGCCCGGCATTTTCGCCGCTGGTGACGTGCAGGATCATGTGTACCGCCAGGCCATCACCAGCGCAGGCACCGGTTGTATGGCGGCGCTCGACGCGCAGCGCTTCCTGGAACAACAAGAATAGGGCCCATTTGGGCGGTTTGGCCGATCCGGCTATAATCCAAGGCTTTGCTGAATTCAGCAGTTCCGTCAATGTCCTTGGCGGGGGGTTACCGCCACCCTTTATTCTGGCGAGGTGAGGTTTTCGCGAGATCAGTAGGTTTGTTCACAAACCACTCTGATCGTCAGTGAAAACCGTTTATATATCGGAGTGTCCATATGGCACGCGTATGTGAAGTAACGGGCAAAGGCCCTATGGTCGGAAACAATGTTTCCCACGCCAACAACAAAACCAAGCGCCGGTTCTTGCCGAACCTGCAATACCGCCGTTTTTGGGTCGAGACAGAAAACCGCTGGATTCGTCTGCGGATTTCGAACGCAGGTTTGCGTTTGATCGACAAAAAAGGTATTGAAGTTGTGCTCGCAGATATGCGCGCACGTGGCCAAGCATAAGGAGTAGCACCATGGCAACCAAAGGCGGACGCGAAAAAATCAAGCTGGAATCTACAGCTGGCACCGGTCACTTCTACACGACCGACAAAAACAAGAAAACCATGCCCGAGAAAATGTTGATCAAGAAATTTGATCCCGTTGCTCGCAAGCACGTGGACTACAAGGAAATGAAGCTGAAGTAATTCAGGTTCTCCTTGTCTGAAAAGCCCGCTCCTGTAGCGGGCTTTTTTACGTCCTGGATTGGGGGGGGGTTAAAGGCAACTCGCAAGAGCAGTTGGTTTGCGCGTTTTGCGCAGGTAAAGGAGGAGGCCATACCTGCATGGCCGGGGGACACGGAGCAAACGCGCAAGCCAACTACTCTGGAGCACGCGAAAAAATGCCCGCGCAAAGCGGGCATTTAGGGAGGAGCGGAGAAACGTTCTTACACGTGCGCCGCGCGCAGCTTCATCGAAAAGTCGCGTAGCGTGGCAATGCCGCTCTCTTCTGCGCGTCGGCACCAAGCCTGCAGGTCTTGAATCAGTTGGTCGCGCGACACATGGGTGTTGAGCCACATCTGGCGCAGCTCTTCGCGCATGATCACCATTTTGTCCAGCACGGGCGATACCGCACGGGCTTGGGCCAAGTCAGTCGCTACCGCGGCGGGTACCTTGTCTGCATCCCGATGCATCCAGCGATGCGCGGCTTTGATAACAGCGGCATCGGCACTGCGGGCTTTCATGGCATCGAATTCGGCACGGGCCGCTTCACGCACGCCGTTGGCGTAGCTGGCCATAATTTCGTAGCGATTGGCGATGAGTGCCTCCAACGTCTTTTCATCTGCCACTGGGCGAATGTTGCCGTAGGCCGCCTTGGGTGGTGTCTTTTTGACCTTGGCCAAACCGACCGATTGCATGATGGTGATGTACATCCAGCCGATATCAAACTCATACGGTTTGACCGACAGCTTGGCCGACGTGGGGTAGGTGTGGTGGTTGTTGTGCAACTCTTCGCCCGCAATGATGATGCCCCAAGGGGAGATGTTGCGGCTTTGATCCGGCGCTTCAAAGTTGCGGTAGCCCCAATAGTGGGCCGCGCCGTTGATGATTCCGGCCGCCGTAATCGGCGTCCAGGCCATTTGCACAGCCCACACCGCCAAGCCAGCCGCACCAAACAGGGTCAGGTCGATGATCATCATCAAACCCACGCCCTGCCAGGAAAAGCGGGTGTACAGGTTGCGTTCAATCCAGTCGTCCGGGGTGCCGTGGCCGTAGCGGGCCATGGTTTCCTTGTTTTTGGACTCGGTGCGGTACAACTCGGCACCTTGCAGCAGCACGGTCTTGATGCCGTACACGTGGGGGCTATGCGGGTCGTCGGCCTGCTCGCACTTGGCGTGGTGTTTGCGGTGGATGGACGCCCACTCTTTGGTGACCTGACCAGTCGTCAGCCACAGCCAGAAACGAAAGAAATGCGAGGCAATGGGGTGCAAATCCAGCGCGCGGTGGGCTTGGTGGCGGTGCAAAAACACAGTCACACTGATCATGGTGACGTGGGTCATGGCCAGCATGCACAGCACAATCTGCCACCAGGCCAAATCCCAGAGGCCATGGGCCAGCCACTCAATTGCTGCGTTCAGCACAGCCCAATCAGGTAACAACATAGGTTTTTCGATCTCTCAACGAGCTTAGTTTTTAGGGTGTACAGCCGCACCAATGCCGCGACCGCTGTGCACGATTTTAAGTCAGCGGGTTGGTTTTGGCCAGAAGTTTCATTTTTTACTAAAAAACTTTAACTAACGTCAACACATTCACTTCTTTTGCCAAACTGCGGCAAAAAATCCATCAGTGCTATGCCGATGTGGCCACAAACGCAGGTACAAATGCCCCGCCTCGCCGCCTGCGCACAGGGTTGGGGCGTTCTCTACCTTCAGTTCGGTCAAGATGTCGGCCACTTGCAAGGGCTCGAAATCCGGGTTGGCGGCCGAGAATGCCTGCGCGATGGCTTCGTTCTCTTGCGGCAGCACACTGCAGGTGGCGTACACCAAGCGCCCGCCAGACTTCACCAGACGGGCAGCGCTTTGCAAAATGGCAGTCTGTTTGACGGCCATTTCTTCCACGGCCTTCTCGTTTTGGCGCCATTTCAGGTCCGGGTTGCGGCGCAAGGTGCCCATGCCAGTGCACGGTGCATCAACCAGCACGCGGTCAATTTTTCCGGTCAGGCGTTTGACGCGGTCATCGCGCTCATGCGCAATCGCGGCCGGATGCACATTCGACAGGCCACTGCGCGCCATACGTGGCTTGAACGAATCCAAACGGCCCGCAGACGTGTCAAACGCATACAAGCGCCCAGTGCTGCGCATGGAAGCACCCAGGGCCAGCGTTTTACCGCCGGCACCGGCGCAAAAGTCCACCACCATCTCACCACGCTTGGCATCGACCAGCATGGCCAGCAGCTGCGAGCCTTCGTCTTGCACCTCAAAGTCGCCACGCATGAACGCTTCATGCTTGTTCAAAGCGGGTTTTCCGGCAATGCGCAGGCCCCAAGGTGAATACGGTGTCGCCACGGCCTTGATGCCCAACAGTTGTAGCGCCTTTTGCACATCGGTGCGCTTGGCTTTGAAGGTGTTGACCCGCAAATCCAGGCCTGCGCCCAGGTTCAAGCTGTTCACCAAGGGCCAAAACTCGTCACCCAACTGGTCTTTGAGCGGCTGCACCAGCCACTCGGGCAGGTTGTGGCGATGGCGGTCCATCAGGTCTTCGGGTTTGACCTTTTCGCACTCGTCGAGCCAACGGGTTTCCTGGTCGGTGAGCGCACTGCGCAGAAAGTCGCCGGGGCCATAAAAACCCAAAATCGCCAGGCGGCGCTCTTTGGGGCCGCTGCCAGAGGGAGCCAAGTGGTCAAACAAGAGTTTTTTGCGCAGCACGGTGTACACCGTCTCGGCCATGGTGGCGCGCTCGCGGGGGCCCAGGCCGCGGTGTTCGCGGAAAAAGCGCGACACAGTCGCGTCGGCAGGGTGTTCAAACCGGAGGGTGAGTCTGACAAGCTCAGAGCAGGCGTCGAGGAGGGCTTTAGGATGCATAGCCCTCTATTGTCCCACGCGAGCCCCAAATGTCCTCTGAAAACCTGCCTCCCCTCATCATTACGCCCCCAGGACGCTACCGTCATTACAAGGGTGGCATGTACGATGTAGTGGACACCGTGCGCCACAGCGAGACCTGTGAACCCCTGACGCTGTACCGCGCGTTGTATGGTGAAAACGGCCTGTGGGTGCGCCCTGCTGCGATGTTTCTGGAGACCGTGGTGATTGACGGCATCACGCAGCCTCGCTTCACCAAAATTAGTGACTAAATAGGCCGCTAGCCCCCGCAGAATATGCGCAAGCAGCTATTGTTTTAATAGCACTAGCGACACGCGCAACCCACCCTCTAATCGATTGCTGAGGTCCAGCCAGCCGCCATGCTGGCGCGCAATGTCGCTGGCCACCGCCAGGCCCAGCCCCACACCACCGCTGTTGCGGTTGCGCGAACCCTCAAGGCGGTAAAACGGCTGTAAAACCTTGCGCAACTCGGCCTCGGGAATACCGGGGCCGTGGTCGTCAATGTGGATGCAAACGGTATCCATGGTTTCGCCAATGCTGACGCGCGCACCGCCACCGTAGCGCACCGCGTTGTCCAGCACATTGCCGATGCAGCGGCGCAGCGCCGAGGCCTGGGCTTGCAGGGGCTGCACTGCTGCACACACACCATCCGGCACATCGGCTTGTACGTCATGCCCACAGTCTTGGTTGTCTTGCACCAGGCTATCGACCAGCGAGGCCAAATCCAGCGCGACCCAGGCCTCGGGCTCGGCGGCACCGCGCAGGTAGTCCAGCGTGGCGCGAATCATGGCGTCCATCTCGGCAATGTCTTTGCCAAAACGCTGGCGTTCGGCGGCGTCATTCAATGATTCAGCGCGCAGAGCCAAGCGTGTGAGCGGGGTGCGCAAGTCGTGCGACACCGCGGCCACAAACTGGTCGCGCTGGTCGAGTTGCTCGCGAATTTTTTGCTGCATTTGGTTAAACACGCGGGTGGCATCACGGCATTCGCGCGTGCCCACCTCTTGCATCGGTTGGCCGTGGATGTTGTTGCCCAGTTCGCGCGCGGCACCTGCCAAGCGGCGCACCGGGTCGGACAACCACCGGGCGCCCACCCAGGCCGCCAGAACAATGGCGGCCAAACGGATACCAATGTCCAAGAGCAAGCCTACGGGTGGCGGACCGTGCGGCGCTGAACCGTGCGGGGAGTCATGCGGTAGCTGTGGCGGCGGGATGAATTCAAACATCATGGTCAGCGCCAGCACATGGCTGATCAGCATGGCCACGGCCAACAAGCACGCCAATCGGCCAAACAGGCTGTCAGGCAGGCAGCGCTGGCCCAGCGCAACAGCGCGCCCGGGCCACCGGCTTACACCCGCCATGCCGCGCGCCCCTGCACGGACTGCGCGTTGAACATATAGCCCGCACCGCGCACGGTTTTGATCATGGAGGGCTCGTCCGGGTCATCGGCCAACTTTTGCCGCAGACGCGACACCAGCAGGTCGATGCTGCGCTCGAACGCGTCCATGGCGCGCCCGCGCGCTTTCTCCATCAACTGGTCGCGGCTGAACAGGCGCCGGGGCGTTTGCAAAAAGGTGTTGAGTAGCCGGAACTCGGCGTTGGAGAGCGACACCACCAGGCCGGTGGGCGACACCACAGTGCGCTCGTCGCGGTGCAACTCCCAACCGTCAAAGCACACCACGTCGCTGCTGGCCACACTGGTTAGCGCCTCTTCGCCACCCTGCGTACGGCGCAACACGGTGTGAATGCGGGCCACCAGCTCACGCGGCTCAAAGGGCTTGCCCATGTAGTCGTCCGCGCCGTTTTCCAGCCCCATCACCCGGTCAAACGTGGAAGACCGGGCGGTGAGCATGATCACGGGAATGCTGGATTGCGCCCGAATCTCACGCGACAGCGCCAAGCCATCGGTGCCGGGCAGCATGACGTCCAGCACCACCAGGTCGACCCGGTGCTGCGCCACTTGGGTGCGCATGCTGGGGCCATCCATGGCGGTGTGCACTTCAAAGTTAAAACGAGTCAAATACTGGGCCAGCAAGTCGATGATTTCAACGTCGTCGTCAACGATAAGGATGGAAGGGCTGTGGGTCATGGGACGTTCAGTGTAGAAAACGCGCCTGCTTTTGAGGGCTTGAATTGGCAGGCCAATCCAGCGCAATTGGCGGTTTGCGTGCGCCGTTTGTACCCACCTTGGTACAAAGCAGACATACCAGCGTTACCCGGCTGCCGAAGAATGGGCTCGTCGCTCGGTGCCGCAGAGTCTCGGGGGGCATCACCATTCAAAAAAGGACGTGACCATGAGTTCCATCAGCTCCATGAGCAGCGCCAGCAGCGCTTGGGCAGCCCAAAGCACCCAGCGCAGCCAGCACCAGGCCAAGATGTTTGCCAAAGTGGACACCGATAGCAGCGGCGGAGTCGACCAGACTGAACTCGCCAGCCTGCTGACCGATATCAGCAAAAAAACCGGTGCCAGCCTGGGCGATAGCAAGGAACTGTTCACCAAAATGGACAGCAACGCCGACGGCAGCCTCTCCAGCGACGAGCTGGCCAAAGGCATGCAAGCCCTGATGCCACCGCCCCCGTCCACCATGGACTTTGCCCAATCGCGGGGGGCGCAAAGTGGCCCCCAAGGCGGAGATGGCGACGGCGACCAGGACGACCTGTTCTCCAAGGTAGACACCAACTCCGATGGCTCAGTGGACGCCGCCGAGCTCAAAGTGCTGACCGACAAAATCAAATCCGACACCGGGCAAGACGTGAGCGCGCAGTTCAGCAAGCTGGACACCGACAGCGACGGCAAGCTCTCCAAGACCGAATTTGAAGCGGGCAAACCCCAGGGCCCACAGGGCGCTGGCGGCGGGCCACAAGGCACCGACGGACCCGGCGGCCCGCCACCAGCGGGTGGCCCGGGCGGTGCGGGCGGGGCAAGTGGCGCACAAAGTGCATCCAGCACCACTTACGACCCGCTGGACACCAACCAGGACGGCACCGTGTCAGAACTGGAACGCCTGGTAGGCGAACTGACAAAAGCCAGCAGCAGTGCAGGCTCTAGCGACCAGGCTACTAGCACAGCCGCCAAGTTCGACATTGCCACCTTGGCGAAACAAATCTACGCCCAAGTGGCCGACGGCCTCACCAACCAAAGCGGCAGTTTACTCAGCACTACAGCATGAAATAGGCCGCTAGCCCCCGCAGAATATGCACAAGCAGCTATTTTTTTAATAGCAATTCTGCGATGGCTTGAGGGTAAATCAGGTGCTCTTGCGAGAGCACCCGAGCCGCCAAAGCCTCTGCGCTGTCACCGGGCAGCACCGGCACCACGGCCTGGGCCAGAATCTGGCCATGGTCCAGCTCGGCGGTCACCCGGTGCACCGTGGCCCCGGCAAAACGGCAGCCCGCCTCGATGGCACGCCTGTGGGTGTTGAGCCCGGTAAACGCGGGCAGGAGTGAGGGGTGAATGTTCACCAACCGCCCCTCAAAGCGCTGCACAAAGCCAGGCGTGAGAATGCGCATAAACCCCGCCAGCACCACCAGCGCCGGGTGCTCTGGTGTATCGAACCGCGCGATGGTGGTCGCCAGTGCCGCGTCAAACGCCTCCCGCGAGGCAAACGATTTATGGTCCAGCACCTCGGTGACAATGCCGTGCTCACGGGCCCAGACCAAGCCCGGCGCATCAGCCTTGTTGCTGATGACGCACGCCACTTGGGCCCCATACTTGGCGGTCCAACGGTCACGCTTGGCGGCCTGCGCGATGGCGACCATGTTGGAGCCGCCGCCAGAGATCAAAATAACGATGTTTCTCATACTGGGCTGAATTATGACTACCCCCCTTCTCCTCTCCCCTACCGAAGCCCGCGTTCTGGCCACGCTGATGGAAAAAGCACGCACCGTGCCCGACAGCTACCCCCTCACGCTCAACAGCCTCATGCTGGGCTGCAACCAAAAAAGCAGCCGCGACCCGCTGATGGAACTCTCCGAGGCCGAGGTCAGCGGTGCGCTGGACACCCTGCGCGAAGCCAATCTGGTCCACGAGACCAGCGGCGGGCGCAGCACCAAATTCACACACAACGCCCAGCGCGGCATTGGCGTGCCCGAGCAGTCGGCCGTGTTGCTGGGCCTCATGATGCTGCGCGGCCCGCAGACCGCGGCCGAGTTGCGCCTGAACGCCGAGCGCTGGTACAAGTTTGCCGACACCTCGTCGGTCGAAGGCTTTTTGGACGAAATGCAAGACCGCAGCGAAGAAAAAGGTGGCGCGTTGGTCGTCAAGCTCGACCGTG
>JBEEJM010000010.1:0-5092 GCA_041169205.1 Pseudomonadota bacterium
GTGCTGGCCAGGTTGCCCAGGTTGTTGGCCAGCGCGCCGGTGGCTGCGCCTTGGTTGGCGTGCGTGTCCCAGCCGCCTGCCGAGAGAAAGCCCAGTTTCAAACGGCGGTCCTGGCGCATCAGCGTGCCCAGGTGTTGGGCGTCGAGCAGCAGGCCCTGGGCGTTGCCCGCGCCGTTGTTGGCGGCCTGCATTTCGCGGCTGCCCATGTCGGGGTTCATACCGTTGTTGGCTTCGGCGCTCAGGGTCTGAGCGGTTTGCATGCGGCTGTCGGCCCCAGCACGAAAGGCGGCCGAGACGCTGTCTTGCCCGGCATACAAGCGCATCACCGCATCGCGGGTGCGTTCGTCGCCCAATGCGCCCTGGCGCTTGGCGGCCTCGCCTTTGGGAATCAGTTGCACCGGCGCACTGCCCGCGAGGATTTGCGGGTTGGCTTCGCCGACCCCGATTGCCATCGCTTTTGCTACAGATTTTGTAGCTGCTTGCGCACTGTTCTCGGGGGCTACAGCCTTAAAACCTGCCAAAGTGTTGAGCCAGCCGGGCGCGTTGCTACTTTTGCCTGGCACACCAGTTTCCCAGTGGTGCTGGGCGTCAAAGTGGGAACGCGTGGGGTCGGGCGAGCCCGCGGTGGGCAGCGCGGCCAGCACGCCTTGTTGCCATAGCGGCATGAGGGAGGCCAGTGCGGGGTGCAGGCCAAAGGTGCTGTCCAGCGCGAGCGTGGTTTGTGCCGTGCCATCCGGCCGGGGCAGGGCGATGCTGGGGCGCAGCGCGTAGTAGTTGGCGTCACCGTGCGGCACCAGCGCCGAGAGGCCGTCATAGGCACCGCGCAGAAACACGACGATGAGGCGGCCTTCGTTAGGGGCGGCCCACGCCATGGGCACGGCCCAGGCGGTGGTGGTGCCCAGCAGTCCCTGCAATAGTTGGCGACGGGAGAAGGTGGAAGGTGGGGTGAAAGACGGTTTTGAAGAGGTGTGCATGGCGATGCTCCGTTCGGGTTGTTCCGCTATTTGCCCATGAAGTCAGGGCTGGCCAGCATCAACCCAGCGCGCAGAGCGGGCTTCTCTTGGGCAATGGTGGCGCGGGTGGTGGCGCTGAGGTAGGGCTGCAAATAGTCCATGTCGTAGGCTTGGCGGGCGATGGCCAGCGCGTAGTCGGCGCGGCGGGTCAGGGCTTCGGGGGCCATCCAGGTGGCGGCGTCAAACTTGTAGCCGTCAGGTGTTTGCCAGCCATGCAGGGGCTGGCCCGCACCGGCCAAAAAGCCCATGGTGAGTACCAGGTGGCGTCGATCGGGCGCGTCGCTAGGTGCGGCGCTATCCACTGCCGCCAAGGCCGAGCAGGCAAAGTCCATCGGGGTTTTGAACAGGTGGTTCTCCGAGGCCCAGAACGCATCGGACTCCAGCAGCGTGCGCATCACCGCGCGCATGTCGCCTTGGGTGGCTAAAAACGTTTGGCTGAGCTGCTGCACCAGCGCGGGCGGTGGCGTGTCGGCCACAAAAAACTGGGCCAAGCGCAGGCTGATGCGCCGTGCTGTCTGGGGCTGGCGGGCGAGCATGCGGATGGCCTGTTCGCCTTCGCGCTCACCGCCACCAAACAGACCGTCGGGAAAGCGCTTGCCCAGCACCTGCTTGTCACCGGTGTCGTGCAGGCGCTGCACAAACCGAAAGCCATCACTGGCGCTGGGGTCCACCGTCCAGCCGGTCAGCACGCGGGCCAAGGCGCGCACATCGGCCTGCGAGTAGCCGCCGTCCACGCCCAGCGTGTGCAGCTCCATCAGCTCACGGGCGTAGTTTTCGTTCAGGCCGCGTGTGCTGCCCTGGCCGCCGCGCGAGCCGGGGGCTACGCTCTGAAACTGGTCCAGGTAGTGCAGCATGGCCGGGTGGCGCGCGCTGGCCAGCAGCAAGTCTTCAAACTTGCCGAAAGCGTGGGCGCGCGCCACGTTCACCACGTAGTGCCCGGTGAACGGCCGCACCGCACCCTTGCCGACGTAGACGTTGAGGTGGTTGAACCAGAACTCGGTCATGCGCGCGAGCAAAGGGTTCTCCTCGTCCGGGCGGGTGGCTGCGGTCAGCCGCCAGGCTGCGGCCTGTTGCACCATGCGGCGACTGAAATGCAGCGGGTCTTGCGGGCCGGTGAAATCCATGCGCCGGTTGGCGGGCGAGTCATCGGCGGCAGCGTTGCCTGCTTTCACCTCGGCGCGGGCCTGGCGCTCGCGCTGTGCGCCTTCAAAAATGTGGGGCAGGGACGCATTGAAGTCCGCCAGATCGGGCGCAATGCGGGGCGGCGCTTGGGCTGCGGTATAGGCTAGGTCGATTTGCTGCAACGCCCAAGCCTTGGCGGTGCCAGCGGCTTGCACCTCGCGTACCAACGCCGGTGTGGGGCCGTAGCCCACGCGCGACATGGCCCGCCACTGCTGCGCCAAGTCGGCGGCAGAAAAGGCGGGGTTGGGTTGAGAATAAGAACTAAATGGGGCCGTAGCCCCCGTCCATAGTGCGTAACCAGCTATTGTTTTGATAGCGTTTCTGCGCGGCAACTGGGTGCTTGGGTCCACGACGTCTCCTGTTTTTATCGTTGATGCTGTGTCCAACGGCCTGGCCATCGCAATGGCTTACCGGGTTTACGCTGGTTTTAGTGCATTTACACAGCTTTACGTGCTGGGGCCATGGCGGCTGTTGCGCAGAAAAAGGCAGGAAAAGCAGACAAGCTTTCGCATTCCCAGCATTGGCGCTACTTTAGACTGGTTAGGTCATGTACAAGCGCTCAATTATTCTTGCATTCCTTGCCGTCATGGCGGTGGCGGTACTGCCGTCCTGCGGGGGCGGCGGGAGCAGCGGCCTCACAGTGAGCACCGCATCGTCTTCCACGGCCAGCAGTGCGCTTGCGTCAGTGGCCAGCATTTCCGCCGGCGATGGCCATACGCTGGCAGTCAGCACGACGGGGACGATGTACAGCTGGGGTGCTAACCAGTGGAGTCAGTTGGGGCTGGGCAATAGTGTTAATAAATTGAGTCCCACCCAAATTGGCACGCTCGCCACTTGGGCCTCTACCGCTACGGGAAGCTCCCATTCATTGGGGTTGCGCGCGGACAAGACATTGTGGGCCTGGGGGCTGAACACCAACGGCCAGTTGGGTATTGACCCGATTGCCAACCCCGCCACGTCGATCGCTGCACCCGTGGTGGTTATCGGCAGCTCCGCCACGTGGCGCACAGTGTCTGCCGGTGATCTGCATTCGGCAGGCATTAAGGCCGATGGCTCCTTGTTCACCTGGGGGCAAAATTTTTCTGGCCAATTGGGCGTTGGCGACAACCTCGACAAAAGTGTTCCAACGGCTATTACCTTGTCGACCATCAAGACCTGGACGGCCGTGGCCGCCGGTGCGTCTCACACCGTGGCCATGCGCAGTGACCTGACCTCGTGCGCGGGCAATGTGTATGCCTGGGGCGCCGGAGGCAGTGGACAGTTGGGGTTACTGCTGTTGAACAACATCAACATACCGACGTGCGTCAACTTGTTTCCCTTTCAGGCCACTGCCATTGCGGCAGGCGGCGCACACACGATAGCGATACGCAGTGATGGCACTTTGTGGGCCTGGGGTAGTAATGCGTCAGGGCAACTCGGGGATGGCACGACGACCGACGCCATCGTCCCCATCCAGATTGGCACGTCGACCGATTGGATCGCTATTTCTGCGGGTGGCAGCCACAGCGTCGGCATTCAACGCGATGCGTCGCTATGGACCTGGGGCTCCAATGGCTATGGCCAGTTGGGCAATGGCGGCACCACGGACGTACTGGTGCCCACCCGTGCCGGCACAGCGGCCAATTGGCGCAAGGTTTCGGCCGGCAAGTACTACACAACCGCGGTCAAGAACGATGGCACCTTGTGGCTATGGGGCCGCAACGATGCGGGTCAATTGGGCAATGGAACGACGACCACTAACACCGCTTTCAGCATTCCTTAGGGAAGGTTGTTGCGCACACCACTGGCCACGTGGCCTGACGGCACATGGCGCGCGGCGGATTCAATGTGGCCAGTCTGGTCGTCAAAGAAAAAGTCGGGTTCAAACTCACCCAAGAATTCACCCTTGTCCAGCCCGCCCAGAAACATGGCTTCGTCGATCTCGATGTTCCAGTCCATCAGCGTGCGAATGGCGCGCTCGTGCGCAGGCGCACTGCGCGCGGTCACCAGTGCGGTGCGTATGCGCATGTGGGGAATGGCTGCGCGTTGCATGCGGTGCAGCGCGACCAACAGCGGCTTGAACGGGCCGTCGGGCAGGGGCTGGGCGGCCTTGTCGGTTTCGTGTTTTTGGAAGGCATTGAGCCCCTGGGTTTGGTACACCTGCTCGGCTTCGTCGCTGAACAGCACAGCGTCGCCGTCAAAGGCAATGCGTACTTCAGCCGGGTGGGCCTCGCTGGCATGGGCGCTGTGCGGGTACACCTGCGCCGCGGGCACGCCCGCTGCTAGCGCCGCGCGCACGTCGCTCAGGTGGGTGCTTAAAAACAGGTTGGCGTGCAGCGGCTTGAGGTAGCGCCAAGGCGATTCGCCCCGGGTGAACGAGCAACGGATGATGGGCAACTTGTAGTGCGCCGCCGACTTCATCACGCGCAGGCCGCTGACCGGATCGTTGCGCGAGAGGATGACCACCTCCACGCGTTGCAACTGTTCGTCGTTAAACGCCAGCAGTTTTTTAACTAAAGAAAACGCCACGCCCGGTTTGGCCGGAATGTCGAGCCGCTCGCGCTGCAATTGCATGTAAGCGCGGTCGTCGCCCTGCTCGAAGATGAGGTTTTCTTCCTCAAAGTCGAAGAGCGCGCGGCTCGAAATTGCGACTACCAGTTTGCCGTCAAGAGAGATGCTCATAGCGGCGACTGTACGACGATATCGCGCGTAGAGTTATTGCTGCAAAAACATGCGGTACACCGGGTTGTCGGTTTCTTCCACATAGGGGTAGTCCAGCGTCTGAAGGAACTTGGTGAACGCTTTGTCGTCCGCCTTGGGCACCTGCAGGCCGACCAGAATGCGGCCGTAGTCGGCGCCCTGGTTGCGGTAGTGGAACAGGCTGATGTTCCAGCCTGGGCGCATCAGGCTCAAAAACT
>JBEEJM010000011.1:0-2564 GCA_041169205.1 Pseudomonadota bacterium
CGTCCAGCCCTCGCCCGTCGTTGGTCACCAGGCTAGAGCCCACCTTGACCACTACACGCCGGGCATCACGAAGCACTGTTGAGGTTGAAATATGGGTCATTTAGGCCTGTAGCCCCCGTCGTATATGCGCGAGTAGCTATTATTTTGATAGCGACTATTCGGGTTGCGGATCGGCAGCAGGTTCGCCGATAAAGCGCGGATCGATTTCTACATGCGGCTGCTCAGCCATTTGCTGCGCCTTGATGTGCTTGTAAATCTCTTTGATCAAAGGCTCGCAGCCTTCACGCGTCAGCGCCGAAATTTCGAACACCGGGCCCTTGTATTTGAAGCGCTTGACAAAGTCTTTGATCAACGCCGGACGGTCTTCCTTGGGAATCATGTCGAGCTTGTTGAGCACCAGCCAGCGCGGCTTCTTGTACAGGTTTTCGTCGTATTTTTTGAGCTCGTTGACGATGGCCTTGGCCTGCGCCACGGTGTCAATGCTGTCGTCAAACGGTGCCATGTCCACGACGTGCAAAAGCAAGCGGGTGCGCTGCAAATGGCGCAAGAACAAGTGGCCCAGACCCGCGCCTTCTGACGCGCCTTCGATCAAGCCAGGCAAATCGGCCACCACAAAGCTCTGCTCGGGCCCGACACGCACCACACCCAAGTTAGGGTGCAAGGTGGTGAATGGGTAGTCCGCAATACGTGGGCGGGCGTTGGAAACGGCGGTGATCAGCGTCGACTTGCCCGCATTGGGCATGCCGAGCAGGCCGACATCGGCCAGCACCTTGAGTTCGAGCTTGAGATTCTTCTTCTCGCCGGGCCAGCCGGGTGTTTTTTGGCGTGGTGCGCGGTTAATCGCGCTCTTGAAACGCAAGTTGCCAAAACCGCCGTCGCCCCCTTTGGCAATGGTGATCACCTCACCGGGCGCCAGCAACTCAAACAACACTTCGCCAGTTTCGGCGTCGGTGATGATGGTGCCCACGGGCATCTTGAGCGTGATGTCGTCACCGGCTGCGCCGAACATGTCGGAACCCATGCCGTGCTCGCCGCGCTTGGCGTCGTGGCGACGCGAAAAGCGGAAATCCACCAGGGTATTGAGATTGGCGTCGGCTACGGCAAACACGTGGCCACCACGGCCACCGTCGCCGCCATTGGGGCCGCCGAATTCTTTGTACTTTTCATGGCGGAACGAGACGCAGCCCGCCCCACCGTCTCCAGCGGAGATGTCGATATAGGCTTCGTCAACGAACTTCATGGTGCACCGTGTTTATAAATGAGATACCGCGCGATAAATAAAAAACCCCGCGCGGTTTGGCGCAGGGTCTCGCGGTGAGCTTGCTGCAGATTAGGCTGCAGCAGTCACGCTCACGGTGTGCTTGTTCAAAGCGCCTTTGATTGCAAAAGACACGTGGCCTTCTACGAGTGCAAACAAAGTGTGGTCAACGCCCATGCCCACACCGTTACCGGCGTGGAACTTGGTGCCGCGTTGGCGAACAATGATCGCGCCAGCGCTGATCAATTCACCGCCGAAAGCCTTCACACCGAGCATCTTGGGCTTGGAATCGCGCCCGTTTCGCGTAGAGCCGCCGCCTTTTTTCTGTGCCATGACCTATGTCCTTAAGCAGTAATAGCGCCGATTTGCAGTTCGGTGAACTGCTGGCGGTGCCCTTGATGTTTCTGATAGTGCTTACGACGACGCATTTTGAAAATGCGCACTTTGTCGTGCTTGCCGTGAGAAATTACTGTGACCGTAACGGTCGCGCCGGACACCAGGGGTGTGCCAACTTTCAGTTCAGCGCCGTTACCGACAGCCAGAACCTCATTGAACACAATTTCCTGGCCTACGTCCGCAGCAATCTGTTCTACTTTAATTTTTTCGCCGGCTGCAACTCGATATTGCTTGCCGCCGGTTTTTATGACCGCGTACATGTTGACCTCTTCAATTTAGCTCGTGCGAACGAATTTCCGCAGAGCCCATGAGTATATCACCCCCATCGAAATGACGCAAATTCGCGGTCCTGCCGGGTAGGAACCCCCGCGCGGGCTTCCTATAATCGGCGCACTAACAAACCGGTATACCCAGTGCCCGCCAACTCCAACGCCTCGCCCAACGGGCTCTCCATCATCGAAGCGGACATGCACGAGGTCGACAAGGTCATCGCCCAGCGGCTGGACTCGGGTGTTCCGCTGGTGGGCAGTGTGTCGCACTACATCATCACCGCTGGCGGCAAGCGCCTGCGCCCTGCCCTGCTGCTGCTGTGCTGTGGCGCGTTGGGCTTCAAGGGCGATCAGCGATTCAACATGGCGGCCGTCGTCGAATTTATCCACACCGCCACCTTGTTGCACGACGATGTGGTGGACGAATCACTGCTGCGACGCGGCAACCCCACGGCCAACGCCCGGTTCGGCAATCCGGCCAGCGTGCTGGTGGGCGATTTTCTGTACTCACGCGCTTTTCAGATGATGGTCGATGCGCAAAGCATGCGCATCATGCAGGTGCTGGCAGATGCCACCAATGTCATCGCCGAAGGCGAAGTCATGCAACTCATGAACATGCACAACGCGGGTTTGGACGAAGC
>JBEEJM010000012.1:0-11051 GCA_041169205.1 Pseudomonadota bacterium
AACGCATCCAGCACGGACGGCGTAAACCAGTCGGTGACCGTCTTCAGCTCGGGAGCCGGAGCGGACAATGCAATTGATAACGCAAAGGTTAGTGCCATCACGTTCAACAGCGCCACATTCATCCTAACAACCCCCAGCTCTGGCACACTGGGCGGAGGCACGTACACCGTAAACGCAAACCGGGAACTGACCTGGACCAGTTCCACAGATCCCACCAACAAACTGGAGTTTCACAGCGACGGCTACTATAAGTACACGCCTCCCGCTTCTCAAACTGCGGGGCCAGCACAGGGAGCGCAGGTCATTGCAAGTTTTGCTGGAACAGCTGCCACGGTTGGAGCACAGGGTATTACGCTTCAGGGCGTTACACGCACCGGAAGTGTTATTTCGCCGGACGGCATTGTCGATTTCACGAATGCAACGGGTGTCGGCGTGAACACCACCGGAGGTGATGCCAACGCGCGCGTCAACAATCTTGAGACACTTATCATCAATTTTGACCGCGCAACTTACGCGCAGGGCGTACAAAATGTCAGTCTCAACATCAATGCTGGAAGCAGCAACCTGACCACCGGAACTGCCATAGCGGTTAGTGTCTACGACATTTTGGGCAACTTGCTGGGGCAATCGGCCATCACATCTGAAGGTCTTGTGGCTCTTCCCAGCAACTGGAGTGATATCGGCAGTATCCGGATCGAACCAAACAGCAACGCCTCCGTGCTCATTGATGGTGTGCAATTCAACCCGGTTACCCTCAACACCACGGCCACTAACATTGCCGATACGGTCATCGGTTACACCCTGACTGACGACCAGGGTGACACGTCTTCGTCCAGCCTGACCCTGCACATTGTTACCAATGAAATTTCGGGAACTGCTGGTGTAGATTCAATTACCGGCACAGTGGCCAACGATGCAATCGAAGGGTTCGCCGGAAACGATGTTCTAAACGGTGGTGCGGGTAGCGACATTATTAAGGGCGGCGCAGGCGACGACACCATAGACGGCGGCGCAGACAATGACCAACTTTATGGTGGCGACGGCAACGACACATTGATCGGGGGCACAGGCGATGACCTGGTCTCTGGCGATGCCGGTAACGACATTCTGCAGGGCAATGCGGGCAACGACACCCTGCGCGGCGGAGCAGGAAATGACACACTTGACGGTGGCGATGGCAATGACGTACTGATTGGCGGAGCAGGAACCGACTTGCTTACCGGCGGCCTGGGTTCTGACGTGTTTAAGTGGTCACTTGCCGATGCCGGGCCTAAAGGATCACCGGCAACCGACACCATTACCGACTTCAATGTTGCGCCAGCTGTGTCTGGTGGCGACGTACTCGACCTGCGCGACCTGCTATCCGCAGAGAATCACGCGGTTGGCACTGGCAATCTTGCAAGTTACCTGCACTTTGAAAAATCTGGATTAAACACTATCGTTCACGTAAGCAGTACCGGCGATTTCGCTGCAGGCTTCAATGCTGCAAAAGAGGTGCAGACCATTACGCTGGCTGGGGTTGATCTGGTGACTGGCAACAACAATGACCAGCAGATCATTCAGTCATTGCTGAACAACAACAAGCTCATCGTCGACTAGCCTTCTGCCTTAAACCCAAATTGACCACTGCCGCGGGCCTTGGTCAATTTGGTCTGAAATTTTCACAGCGGGTCCTGCACTGCAGGGCCCGTCGCGCCATCAAATCCCAGTGATGGCAATGCCTGCAATTCGGCAGCGTTTGTCACGCCCTCCGCAATGACCAGCAAGCCAATGCCGTGCGCAATCGTAGTCAGCCCTTTCAGGAAAGACTGATTTCCGTGGTTGCTGTCCAGTCCGCGGATGAAACTACCGTCCACTTTCAGGTAGTCCAGCCCCAGATCATGAAGACGCCCAATTTCGCTGAACTGGCGCCCGAAATGTTCGACACCCAACTTGCAACCCATGTCTCGCAAGTCAATGCAGAGTTCACGAAACGCAGCAAAATGCGCCAATACGCCAGACTCCGCCACTTCCAGCCAAAGGCGTTCTGTGCCCGCTCTACGGGTTAGCAATCGCTTCAAATCAGCGCGGAACTCTGGCAGTTGCAGCGAACTTGCAGACAGGTTGATTGCCAGCCCTCCCAAGGCTGGATTGGACTCAAGTTCATCCAGACCTAAAGACACTGCCGCCAAGTCCAGTCGAGGCGTTAAATGCAATCTTTCCGCAACCGGCAGGAACCGTCCAGCCGGCTGCCATTCGCCACGTTCATCAAACATCAACCGCAGAGGGCACTCGCGGTGAATCAATGCCCCATCCATTGCGGCCACAGGAAATGAAACTAGGCGCACCCAGCGCTGCTCCAATGCGCGGCGGATGATGCCGGACCACTCTTCCGAGCTCTTCGGAGCGTCGTCATCCTGCCGCATGTCCACCAGACGAAATCCATTGCGTCCCTCGGATTCCACCGCCGCCAATGCCATATCGACTTGAGCCAGAATGGCTCCGGTTTCGATCCCCCTGGGGAAATGTCCACACCCCAGCCAAGTGCTCGCCTGATCGGGAAGGTACGCAGATGCAACTTGCGTCAGTGATTGCAACAGTTTCTCTGCAGTTGCCTGCGGCGCCGACAAAGCTGGCACCAACAATGCAAAGTCTGCTCCATTGAGGCGTGCCGCCAATGCCTCCGGGTGTTTCAACGCTGCTTCAGCCAGCGCATGTCCATAGGCACACAACAGTTCGTCCGTGGCTTCTCGACCCAGTGCCTGGTTCACGGTCGCCAAATTGGCCAAGCGCGCGATGAAAACCGCCCCCCCATTGGAGTCCTCTGCTGCCACCGTCTCACGTAAGCGTGCCAGGAAATAAGTGCGGTTTGCCAACCCTGTGAGAGGGTCACAATTGGCTTCACGTCTTACTGCTTCCAGCCGGTCTGCCTCCTCATCAAACATGGATTTCAACCTGCCAACCGTCGTATTCATCGCCGCTGCCAGCTGTTGAAGCTCCGGGACTTTGGGCTCTTCAATCGTGACAAACCTGCGCAGCGTAATCGCCTTGGCCTGCTCAATGACCGCATTCAACGGGCCGCGCAGACGACGCAGCACCAGCGACCCAAGGTACCCGCCCACCAAGCCCGCAGCGGTTAATGCCAGCACCATTTCGTAAGCGTTTTTCCACAAAGCCCCATAGGCAAACCGGCTGTGGCTCACCAGTGTGACCGTGCCAAATTGCTTCCAACCACTGGTAATCTGTGCAATGCCAGGCTCCGCTTTGATGGGCAATGCGTGTGCAAACCAGACGGGTGCGTCCCATTCATTCTCAGACGAGACACGCTCAACAATTAACTTCCCATTGGGGTCCACGATGCGAATCAGCTCATAGTGCCCACGGTCAAACAAGGACGAAACCACCAACTCAGCCGTCACAGCGTCCGGGTTACCTTGACTCAATGACAAAGCCACGGCCGCTGCGTTGTCCGTATTTTTGATAGACAGCTGCGACTCCAGATAACTGCGCGCACTGAGCAGCGAAGCCAGCATGCTCCCGGCAAGCGCAAGCAGCATGCTGGTGATGATGGCAAGCCATAGTTGGCGATACATTGACATGAATTAGTCCTTCGAAATACAGCAGTTCATTCAAAGCCTTCTGCGCGTGCGCGCTTAAGCAAGTCTTCCCAGCGCGACAAGCGTGCAACACCGGCCGACGGCGTCGCGCTCTCTTTACCGGATACACCCGTAAAAACGCCTTCGCTGTTAAAGCTGAAAACGGGTACGAGGTCGGGTCTACGCGAAGCCGGGCGAATTTCTGATAGCAGGTTATCCAGCACCAGTGGCTCCGCTTCGGGCTGGGGGTAATACGCCAGCACCATGTGCGCCTGGCCCAGCGATGTGTCCGACACACCCGTTTTGGCTCTGACGTAAATCAGCCGCAACTTGTCCGGCGCGACACCCATTTCTTTCAAGGTGAAATACTTAGCAATAGCGAAATCTTCGCAATCTCCCGCACCCATGCCAAGAGTCTCCATGGGCGTTGCCCAATAGTCCAACTGTCCCCAGATGACGCTGTCTTCCCCAAACTGAGTCTGCCGGTTGAAAAAGTCGTTTGCTTTCTTAATGCGGTCTGCATCCGGTACCGCAATGCTTGACGCAATAAGTGTTCGCCAGGCATTGAATTTGGCCGTGGATCCCACGCCCCAGCGCTGGGTCAATGTTGCCAAAAGTCGGTCAAAATTTGCGCCGCCATGCGCAACTGCGCCCATCCAGCATGCCAGCAAAATAGCCAGCAGCGTAAAAACTGAGCGCCGAAAGTGCATGCGGTCGATGTCAGTGAAGACGCGAGACCCCAACGGGCGTAAAAATAACAAAACAACCCAATAAATGCCGCAAGCGTGAATTTGGTCGCACTTTACCGGGTGGTTTTGTAACCATTTGTAAGATCGGCATATGCAAATAAAGCGAGAATGTTCGACTATGGATTTTTTTACAGGTTAGCACAGCGCTAACAGAGCGTAAACGGTGGTGGAACCATATGCAGACACTGCTATCAGGGAAAATATCTGAATGACATTTGCGACTAAAACCTTATTGCTCACCGCGTTCGCGATGAGCGTGGCGATGGTGCACGCCCAGACCCCCACCACGTTGCAAGCCGCAGTTGAGCGCGCTATTTTGCAAAACCCCGAAGTCAAGCTGCGTTTTCACAATCTGGAAGCGGCCGAGCACGAGCGCAAAGCGGCCGAAGGCGGGTGGTTTCCCCGTGTCGATTTTGAAGCGGCCACTGGTGCATACAACACGTTGAGCCCGTCTCTTGGCTCCGCGCTGGGGTACTCTGGCAACCGTGCTTCCATTCAGTTGCGCCAAATGCTTTTTGATGGCTTCGCCACCAGCGAAGATGTCCGTCGCCTGAGCTACGGCCAACAGGCCGCCTATTACGAACTACTTTCTGCCAGCAACCAAACCGGACTGGAGACCGTGCGCACCTACCTCGATGTGCTGCGCTACCGCGACCTGCTAGCCCTGGCCGCAAGCAACTACACAACGCACCTGGAAGTTCACAACCGCCTGAAAGAAAAAGTCAACGCCGGTGTGGGCCGGCGGGTTGACCTGGAGCAAGCCTCCGGGCGATTGGCACTGGCCGAGTCCAACTGGTTAACTGAGGCCAGCAACCTGCACGATGTGTCCGCACGCTACCAGCGCCTGGTGGGCGAGCCTCCCGCCACCAACTTGGCGCCAGCGGACCCACTCAAAGCGACCATCCCCTCAGCCTCTCAGTTCCTGGATGCCGCTGTCCAAAAAAATCCGGACTTTTTGGGTGCGGTTTCTACCATTCGTGCCTACCGGGCCGATAGCGCCATCAAACGTGCGGCCAATGCGCCTACCGTCGAGTTTCGTGCTCGCCAGAGCCATGACACCAACCTAAGTGGCGTCATGGGTGACTACCGCGACACAGCACTTGAATTGGTACTGAACTACAACCTCTATCGCGGTGGTACGGACCGTGCGCGCGTCAAACAATATCTGTCCAAGCTGGACAGCGCCTTTGACTTGCGCGACAAAACCTGCCGTGATATTTGGCAAACCGGGCAAATCGCCTACAACGACTCCACCCGCCTAGCCCAGCAGATTCAGCTGCTGGCCCAGCACGAGCTGTCGACCTCCAAAGCGCGCCAAGCCTACCAACAGCAATTCGACATTGGCCAGCGCTCTCTGCTGGACCTGCTGGACACCGAAAACGAGCTCTACCAGGCCCGCCGGGCACTGTCCAACGCCGAGTACGACCAGAAGCTGGCCCACGTTCGCCTCTTAGCCACCGATGCCACGCTCTTGCGTGCGCTCAAACTGCAACCCATTAAGTCCACAGAACCCAACCCCTCGGGTGGCGCAGAAGACGATGACAGCCTGCAGCTGTGCAACCACGTGATGCCGGTCGCACAAGACCTTGATCGCACCATAGAGCCGCGTGTTGTGGCTTTGCCCACGCCACCGGCTGCGCCTATCGCAACGCCAGTGCCGTTGACAGCCCCCACTCCAGCACCTGTGAGCATCCCACCGATCGCAGCATCGTGCGGCCAGTTGACGCAAACCGTTGACGGCTGGATTGCAGCCTGGAATGGCAAGCAAACCAGTAACTATTTAGGCTATTACGCAAGCAACTTCACACCCGCGCTGGGCATGCGCCGCGGTGCCTGGGAAACCTTGCGCAAAAAACGCATTAGCAAACAAGGCGACATCACAGCCGTCATCAGCGGTATCAAGCCTCTGGCCTGCGATGGCAAAACCGCCGAAGTGTCGTTCACGCAGGAATATGGTTCTGTCGATTACCGCGACAGCGTAGAAAAAACGCTATCACTGGAGCAAGTGGATGGCGCGTGGAAGATTATTCGCGAAACGGTTACCAAAGGCCGCACTTTCTAATCTACCTGGTTTGAGGTTTCGGACAACAAAAAAGCGACCCCATGGGGTCGCTTTTTTGTTTACAGAACCAGATTGGCTAGGTGACTGGGTGTCAAAACGGGATGTCATCGTCCATGTCATCAAACCCACTGGCGGGGCGTGGTGCTGGCGCTTGGCGAGGGGCCGGTGCCTGCGCGCGGGGCGCTGCGGCGGGTGCCATGCGGCGTGGAGGAGGGGGTGCACCACCTTCATCGCCACCATCGCTGGGGCCGCCCATGCCCTCACGGCCACCCAGCAGTTGCAGCTCGGTCGCCACGATATCCACCGTGTTTTTCTCTACGCCCGCTTGGTCGATGTATTTGCCGTACTTCAAACGGCCTTCGACGTAAATGGGGCGGCCTTTTTTGACGTACTCACCGGCAATTTCAGCCAGGCGGTCATAAAACGTGACGCGGTGCCACTGGGTGTCCTCGATGCTCTCGCCCGTGTTTTTGTCTTTGCGGCGGCTGCTGGTGGCCACACTCACGTTGGCAACGGCCTGACCGGACGGCAGGTAACGGATTTCGGGGTCGCGGCCACAGTTGCCGACGAGGATGACTTTGTTGACAGATGCCATGTGAAATTACTCCAGATTCCAAATATTTGAGGGTGATTATGGCGTGTTGCCAGCGCCCCGGGATGGTGCCGTCATGGGCCAGGCCACAGCCAGCCACAACACCACGCCCGCGCTACAGGCCACAAAGAGCCCGTGTAAGCCCGTATTTTTGATCAGCCAGCCACCTGCTGCGCCGCCCACAAAGAAGCCCAACGACTGCAAGGTGTTGTACACCCCCAGCGCCGCGCCCCGTGCGTGCGCCGGTGCCACGCGCGAAGCCAGGCTAGGCTGGCTGGCCTCCAGCACATTGAAGCCACAGAAAAATATAAACAGCAAAAACGCCAGCATCTCAATGCTCGGGCCATGGGATGCCACCCACAGCAAGCCCAGCTGCACCAGTCCAATCAAGCCAATAGCACCCAGAAACACCGCGCGCAGATAGCCCCGTTTTTCCAACGGAAACAGCGTGCCACCCATCACCACAAAAGAGGCCAGCACTGCTGGGAGATACACCCACCAGTGGTGCGCTTTGTCCAAACCAGACTGCACCAGCAAAGCAGGAATGGCCACCCACATCGCCAATTGCACCGCGTGCAGCACAAACACACCAAAATCCAGCCGCAGCAGGGCCGCATGGGTCAGCACCTCGGACAAACGGCCACGCGGCGCGTCTTTGTGCTGCATGGGCTCGGGCGGCACCACCCAAATCACCACCGCCGCGCCGGTGAGCGCCAGCGCGCCCGTCAGCGCAAACAAACCGGAAAGGCCGACCAGCGACACCAACACGGGTGCCAGCAACAGCGACAGCGCAAACATCAGCGCAATGCTTCCGCCCACCATCGCCATGGCCTTGGTGCGCACCTCGTCACGGGTCTGGTCCGCCAGAAGGGCGGTTACCGCAGCAGACACCGCGCCAGCACCTTGCACAGAGCGGCCAATCAGCAGCCAGGTCAGGCTACTGGCAGACGCGGCCATCACGCTGCCCACGGCAAAAATCAACAAGCCCAGCACAATGACACGCTTACGCCCAAACCGGTCCGAGGCCAAACCAAAAGGTATCTGCAAAAACGCCTGCGTCAGCCCGTAAATCCCCATGGCCAGCCCCACTTGCGACGGATCGTCGCCCCCCGGAAATTTGGCGGCTTCCAGCGCGAACACCGGCAACACCAAAAACAGCCCCAGCATGCGCAAGGCAAAGATGGCCGCCAACGAAAAGCTGGCGCGCCGCTCCAGCGGAGTCATGGCAGTGGAACTGGGATGGACCCCGACGTCCGGGGACAGGGAAGAAATCGAAGACAAAACGGTTATGCGTGGGCGGGCGAAAAGGACTCCATTGTCGCGCATCCACCTGCACACACCTGTCGGGCAACTGAAGGGGACGGGTTAGCGCTGCCGCCGACATTACAGCTTAGACCCGGTGACATACCGCGCCAGTTTTAGTTGAATTTACAGTCAAATACGCCTCTAGCCTCCGTGGAATAAGCGCAAACAGCTATCAATTTAATAGTAATTTATCCACCCAACAATCCACATCTTGGCAGTTGGCTAGACTCCTCCCCATGACCCGCATCGCCGTTATCGACTTCGAAACCACGGGCCTCTCGCCCGGCATGGGCGACCGCGCCACGGAGGTGGCCATCGTGATGCTGGAAGAAGGCGAGGTGGTGGGGCGCTTTCAGAGTCTGATGAACGCGGGGGTGCGAATTTCGTCCTTCATCGAATCGTTCACCGGCATCAGCAACGCCATGGTCGAGGCCGCGCCACCGGCAGCCGAGGTGATGGCGGCGGCCAGCCGCTTTGTGGGCGACGCGCCCATGGTGGCGCACAACGCGTCGTTCGACCGGCGCTACTGGGTAGCCGAGCTGGCCAGGCTGGGCCTGCCCGCACCGCAACCCTTTGCCTGCACGGTGCTGCTGTCACGCCGCCTCTACCCCGATGCCCACAGCCATTCACTGGGGGCGATGGCAGCCTTCCACCGCTTGCCCAGCGCAGGCCGCGCGCACCGGGCGTTGGCAGATGCTGAGGTGGCGGCGGCGCTGCTGGCGCGCATTCAAACCGACCTGTGCCAACGCTTTGATTTGCCCGAAGCACTGCACCCGCTGCTGATGAAGATTCAATCCAGCCCCAAACACGCCTTGGCGGGTGTGGTGAAAAAGTACGCCGCTGGCTAACAGTCACTATCATGGTGGGTTTACCTCTACCGGCCACCACTTTGAATTCAGATATCGACGGCAAGCTCCCTGACAGCGCGCAACACGGCAAATACCTCGCCCGGGCATTGCAGCAACAAAACATCAGCATTCGTGGCGCACGCACGCACAACCTAAAAAACATCGACATCGACATCCCGCGCAACCAGCTGGTGGTGATCACGGGCCTTAGTGGCTCGGGCAAATCCAGTCTGGCGTTTGACACGCTATATGCCGAGGGCCAGCGCCGCTATGTGGAGAGTCTGTCTACCTACGCGCGCCAGTTTTTGCAGCTGATGGACAAACCCGATGTGGACATGATCGAGGGCCTGTCGCCCGCCATCTCCATCGAGCAAAAAGCCACCAGCCACAACCCGCGCTCCACCGTGGGCACGGTGACCGAGATCCACGACTACCTGCGCCTGCTGTTCGCCCGCGCGGGCACCCCGTTTTGCCCGGACCACAACCTGCCGCTGCAAAGCCAGACGGTGAGCCAAATGGTGGACGCCGTGCTGGCCTTGCCCGAAGACACGCGTCTGATGATTTTGGCTCCTTTGGCGCGCGAGAAAAAGGGCGAGTTTCTGGACGTGTTTGCCGACATGCAGGCGCAGGGCTATGTACGCTTCCGGATCAACGGCGAAGCGTTTGAGTTTGACAACCTGCCCAAGCTGAAGAAGACCGAGAAGCACGACATCGACGTGGTGGTCGACCGCATCAAAGTGCGACACCTCGCCGTTCACCCTGAGCTTGTCGCAGGGCAGGCTTCGACAAGCTCAGCCCGAACGGACTACGACAACACCAAGCAGCGGCTGGCAGAAAGCTTTGAAGCGGCTTTGCGCCTGGCCAATGGCCGCGCCATTGCGCTGGAGATGGCCGACGGAAAAGAGCACTTGTTCAACGCCAAGTTCGCGTGCCCGGTCTGCAGCTACTCCATCAGCGAGCTGGAGCCCCGGCTGTTCTCTTTCAATTCCCCCGTCGGCGCGTGCCCCACCTGCGACGGTCTGGGCAACCACGAATTTTTTGACCCGACCCGCGTGGTGGCGTTTCCCACACTCAGCCTGGCCAGCGGGGCCATCAAGGGCTGGGACCGGCGCAATGGCTACTACTTCAGCATGCTGGAGAGCCTGGCCAAGCATTACAAATTTGATATCGACGCGGCGTTCGACAGCCTGCCCGAGGCAGTCCAGCAAGCCATTCTGCAGGGCTCAGGCGAGGAAGAAATCAAGTTCAGCTACATCATGGACTCGGGTGCCTCCGTGGGCAAAAAAGTGGCCAAAAAGCACTCTTTCGAAGGCATCATCCCCAATATGCAGCGGCGCTACCGCGAGACCGACTCCGCGTTGGTGCGCGAAGACTTGGCCCGCCTGCGCAGCACCCAGCCCTGCCCCGACTGCATGGGCTCACGCCTGCGCAAAGAGGCGCGCCATGTGAAGGTGGGCGAGGGCAGCCAAGCCCGGGCTATTTACGAGATCAGCCACTTCACCCTGCGCGAGAGTTTTGAATATTTCGACACCCTGCACATGTCTGGCGCGCGGGGCGAGATTGCCTCCAAGGTGGTGCGCGAAATTGGCCTGCGCCTGAAGTTTTTGAACGACGTGGGCCTGAACTACCTAAGCCTAGACCGCAGCGCCGAAACTCTGAGTGGTGGTGAGAGCCAGCGCATACGCCTGGCCAGCCAGATCGGCTCCGGCCTGACCGGCGTCATGTATGTGCTGGACGAGCCCAGCATTGGCCTGCACCAGCGCGACAACGACCGGCTGATCGGCACGCTGCAGCATCTACGCGACATTGGCAACAGCGTGCTGGTGGTGGAACACGATGAAGACATGATGCGTGCCGCCGACCATGTGATCGACATGGGCCTGGGCGCGGGCGTGCACGGCGGGCGCGTGATCGCCCAAG
>JBEEJM010000013.1:0-6462 GCA_041169205.1 Pseudomonadota bacterium
CCCGCCAGCAAACCGGCCGACAAGGGGCGCGTCAGGAACACGCTCCAGTCCCCCCGGGACAGCAACAGCGCACGGCGCAGATACTCCTCCATCATCGGCCCCAAGATAAATCCCAGCAGCAATGGTGCAGGCTCGGTCCCCAGTTTGATAAACAGGTAGCCAATCACGCCAAACAACCCCACCAACCAGATATCAAAGGTGTTGTTGTTGGTCGAATACACCCCAATCGCACAGAACAGCACGATCGACGGATACAACCAACGGTAAGGCACGCTGAGCAGCTTGATCCACATGCCAATGAGCGGCAGGTTCAGAATGATCAGCATCAGGTTGCCAATCCACATGGACGCAATCAGACCCCAGAACAGCTCGGGGTTGCTGGTCATCACCTGCGGTCCCGGCTGAATGTTGTGGATGGTCATCGCACCCACCATCAGCGCCATCACGGCATTCGGGGGGATACCCAGTGTCAGCAAGGGAATGAACGAAGTCTGGGCACCGGCGTTGTTGGCGGCTTCTGGCGCTGCCACACCGCGGATGTTGCCCTTGCCAAAGGGCACTTCACCCGGGCGCAACTTGGTCTTCTTCTCCAGGGTGTAGGCCGCAAAGGCCGCCATCACCGCGCCACCACCGGGCAAGATACCCAGCACCGAGCCCAGCGCGGTGCCGCGCAAGATGGCGGGCACCATGTTCCTGAAGTCTTCCTTGGTGGGCATCAGGCCCGTCACCGACGCGGTGAAGATTTCTCGTTCGCTTTCATGCTTGGACAGGTTGCTGATGATTTCTCCGTAGCCGAACACGCCCATGGCGATCACGATGAAGCCAATGCCATCGGTCAGCTCCGCAATATCAAAGCTGAAACGCGCCACGCCGGAGTTGACGTCGGTACCCACCATGCCCAGCAACAAGCCCAGCACGATCATGGCAATCGCTTTGAGCAAAGAGCCCGATGCCAGCACCACCGCGCCCACCAGACCCAGAATCATCAGGGAGAAGTATTCGGCGGGGCCGAACTTGAAGGCCAGTTCGGTCAGGGGTCCGGCAAAGGCCGCCAGAATCAAGGTGCCCACGCAGCCCGCAAAGAAGGAGCCGATGCCGGCCGCGGCCAAGGCGGGGCCCGCCCTACCTTGTCGTGCCATCTGATAGCCGTCAATCACGGTGACCACCGAAGACGACTCACCCGGCAGGTTCACCAAAATGGCGGTGGTGGAGCCCCCGTACTGGGCTCCGTAGTAGATGCCGGCCAGCATGATCAGTGCCGCCACAGGCGGTAGCGCATAGGTGGCGGGCAGCAGCATGGCGATGGTGGCCAGTGGGCCAATGCCGGGCAACACGCCAATCAGCGTTCCCAACAGGCAGCCGATAAAGGCGTACATCAGGTTTTGTAGCGTGAAGGCCACGCCAAAACCCAGCGCTAGGTTGTCAAATAGTTCCATGGTGCGAGGTTCCTCAGGCTTGAATGAAAGCAGGCCACACGGGGAACTGCAGTTTGAGCAACAGGATGAACGCTGCGTAGCTCATGACGGCCAGGATGATGGCCAGGATGGTGACTTCTTTGAAATTGAATTCGTCACCAGCGTTGGCGCCAATAAAGGTCAGAAGGAAGATCCCGACTATCAATCCCAACGGGGGCAGTCCGATGCTGGGTAAACCCCCCAGCGCGGCACCGAATACCAAGTTGGCCAGAATAATGAAGGTCAGCGGTTTCCAGGCGAAGCTGCCAATCTTGTCACCGTCCACGGTTTCCACGACCAAGGCCTTAAAGGTAATAACACTGCCCAAGATGGCCAGCAACACGCCCAGTACCAGGGGGAAGTAGCCCGGGCCCATGCGGGCACCGTTGCCAATCGTGTAGGTGCTGGCACCCCACGCAAATGCGACGCCCACGGCCATGAACATCAGGCCGGAAAAAAAGTCTTTTTGACTCTTTATATTCATTCTCTTGTCTCCATTCTGGTTATTGTTTTTCGATACCAACGCGGACGATCAACTCACCCCAATGCTTCACTTCGGACTTCAACCAGTCTTGCGCTTGCGACACGGTGCTGGGGTGCACCTCGACATTCAAGTCCAACAGCTTCTGCCGAACCGCTGGGTTCTGCAATGCTGCATTCACTTCTTTGTTCAAACGGTCCACCACAGCGCGTGGCGTGGTTGCCGGCACGCTTAAGCCATTCCAAGATGTGGATACCAAATTTGGCACGCCACCTTCTTTCGCGGTGGGCACTTGCGGCAAAGCTGCATTGCGCTTTTCTCCGGTGACTGCCAGAGCCCGGATTGCCCCCCCCTTAATCTGCGAAAGCATGGGACTGAGCACCTCCACGGCCACATCAATTTGGCCACCACGGAGCGCTGTTGTCACAGCGGGTGTGCCGTTGAAGGGAACCACCAGCGCATCCAACCCAGCGACCGACTTGAACAACTCAGCGGTCAAATGCTGCGTACTACCAATATTGATACTGCCGATGTTGAGCTTGCCAGGATTCGCCTTTGCCCATGTCAACAGGTCTTGCAGCGTTTTAAACCGCGAGTCCGCGTTGGTGACAATGGCGAGGTCGAAAGTACCCAACAACGAAATGGGCTGAAAGTCTTTAACCGGATCAAATGGAAGCGACTTGAACAGACCGGCACTGACAGCGTTTGCATTCGACATCAGCAGCAAGGTGTAACCATCAGGTGACGACTTGGCAACCACATCGGCCGCAACGATGCCACCCGCGCCCGGGCGGTTATCGATCACCACCGGCTGACCTAAACCTTCCGACATTTTTTGGCCAACAACGCGAGCCGTGAGGTCGGCGACACCACCCGCACCGAAAGGCACGATGATTCGCAATGGCTTGTTGGGATAGGTCTGGGCATGTGCCCCCCAACTGGCGATGGCTAAAAGGCCAGTCGCTGCCAGTGGTGCAATTCGAGCGAGTGCGAAGCGAAATATAGACATGTCAAATCTCCTTATAGTTTGTATATCGAAAATTTCTCATTGAAGAATTTGGGCCACATTTCACAAAGCACAACATTTGCTGACAGCACTTCAAATGCGATGCTTTTCAGGGGGCGGATGTCTCGGCTGAGTGGACCGAATTCTAGAGAGATGCGCTCTTATTGCGAGGCCATTCGAAAGCTAGCTGCTATAACTTTTGGCTATAACGAGAATCTAGTTATCAGAAATAACTATTACTCAACGGCGATGTTTTTTTTTCAAAGCATTCGATATTTTTTTAATGACCGCTTCTGGCGCCCCGGCAGGTGTTAACAAGGCGTCCACGCATTGATTTCTGCGCCTTAAACAGCTGTTTGACGAACCCGAGCAATCGCACTGGCACCGTAGCGCCGGAACTTGCCTAGTTGACCGCTATTTTTAAAAAATAGGCCGCTAGCCCCCGTGAAGTATGCGTGAGAAGCTATTGAATTAGTAGCAAGCGCTCAAAACGTTTCCCACTCTTCGTCCGCACTGGTCGCCGTTGCCTTGGCGGTTACCGTGGGCTTTGCGAGTGCTTTGGGGGCGGAGTTTGCTAGCGGCCTGGCCAGGGGCTTGGCCAAGGTTTTGGGCAGGGGTTTCCGGGCTTGCGGCAATGAGCGCATGGCCCCGCCAAAGGCTTTGGGTGGGCTGTAGTTCAGCGTTCTTTGGGGGGCCTGGTGGGCATTGCCCAAGTTGAACACCGACACCACCTGCACCAGGTCGTCGGCCTGCGATTTGAGGCTGCTGGCAGCGGCCGCCATTTCTTCCACCAGGGCCGCGTTTTGCTGCGTGACTTGGTCCATCTGCATCACCGCTTCGCCCACTTGGCTGACCCCGGCGCTTTGTTCGTTGCTGGCCGCACTGATCTCACCCATGAGGTCGGTCACACGGCGGATGGAGCTCACGACTTCGGTCATGGTCACGCCCGCTTGGTCGACCAGGGCGGTGCCCTGTTCGACCCGCTCCACGCTGGCATTGATCAGGCTCTTGATTTCTTTGGCGGCTTCGGCGCTGCGGCCGGCCAGTGAGCGCACTTCGGTGGCGACCACGGCAAACCCGCGGCCTTGCTCTCCGGCGCGGGCCGCTTCTACGGCGGCGTTCAGCGCCAAGATGTTGGTCTGAAACGCAATGCCATCAATCACGCTGATGATGTCGCTGATCTTGCGTGACGAATCGTTAATGGCGCGCATGGTCTCGACCACCTGGCCCACCACATCACCCCCTTGCACGGCCACCGTGCTCGCCCGCGCCGCCAGTTGGTTGGCCTGGCGTGCGCTGTCGGCGTTTTGCTTGACGGTCGCGCTCAGCTCTTCCATGCTGGCCGCGGTTTCTTCCAGCGCGCTGGCCTGGGACTCGGTGCGGGCCGACAGGTCATGGTTGCCCTGGGCAATTTCGGCACTGGCCGTGGCCACACCTTCGGAGCCGCGTCGCACTTTGCCCACGACATCGACCAGGCTGGTCTGCATCTCCTTGAGCGCTATCAGCAGGTGCGTGGTTTCACTGTTGCCCGTGGCGTCAAATTGCAGGCTCAGGTTGCCGCCCGCGACTGCCTGAGAAATAGTTACCGCCTGGTTGATGGGGCGTGTGATGGACCGGATGATCCAGTTGCCCATGAGTACGGCCACCACCAGCGCCACGGCACCCGAAGCCCAGACGGTCGCTTTGAGGCTGGATACGGCCTCGTGGGCCTCGTCGGCCGATGCTTTGCTCAAGTCGTTTTGCAGCTTGATGGATTCGTCCAAAGTGTCGATGTACAGCCGCTGCGCTGGTCGGGCGACCGCTAGCAGGTAGGTTTTGGCCTCATCGGTCTGGCCTGCGTTGACCAGCTCGATGTATTTCACTTGCGTTGGCAGGTAGACGCTGCGCGCCTCGATCACCTTGGCCAGCGCCGCCTTGCCTCTCTCGGTGTTGATGTCGGTTTTGAGTTTGTCGATCTTCTCGGCAATGCTTTGGCGGGCCGCCAGAACGCTCTCGACTTGTTTTTTGACATCGGCGGGGTCGCTCATGATGACCATGTTGCGCATCGAGAGCCCGATTTGGTCCAAGCTGCCTTTGATGTCGTTGAATATGGCCAACTGAGGCATGCGTTCTTCGGTCAGTTGGTCTAAGCCCCGATTGACGGTGCTTACCTTCAGCAGCGAGATGCCGCCCATGAAAGCGATCAAAAGCACCATTACGCCGAACCCCAGAAGGAGACGGGTCGATATTTTCATGTCGCTGAAACTCATATTGTTTTCCCTGTTACTTCACAGAGTATCAGCTTAATTTGAACGAATGATGACGGAATTGATGCAGGTCAAATAGTTACGAGTCAGCTCCAAACCGTGCTGAATGGCAAGGTCCGGATCTGCGGCCTGGGTCACCGCGCTAACCGCGGCCACACCGGCTACTTTGCAGGCCAGCACCTCTGGCAAGCGTTCCAGCGAGATGCCGCCAATGGCCACCACGGGGAACGGGGCGGCAGCTTCTACCCATTGCTGAAGGCGCAGCAGGCCCACGGGTTGGTAAGGCATCACCTTGAGCGTGGTGGGGTACACCGGGCCGATGGCCAGATACGACGGACTGGCCGCCTTGGCCAAGGCCAATTCTTCTGGCGTGTGCGTGCTCAGACCCAGTCGCATGCCCGAAGTGCGCAAGGTTTCGCGCTGTGCTGTGCTCAATCTGGCCCAATCTTCCTGGCCCAGATGCACGCCGTACGCACCTTCCGCCAGCGCAATCTCCCAGTAGTCGTTGATAAAGACTTGCGCACCCGCCACGGCACGCCCGGCTTGGATAGCGGCACGCACTTGTTGCACCACGTCCAACGCGGGCTCGGCCTGCGGCTTGAAACGCAATTGCACGGTGCGTGCGCCACCGGCCAGCACGCGCTGCACCCAATTTGCATCGGGTACCACGGGGTAGAAGCCGATGGGTGCGGCCATTGGTTGGAAGCGCATCTTATTTCGCATGCCAAAACGGCATGCCCACGGTGGGGGTAGAAGCCTGCGCCGCACTGCGCTCCGGCATGGGGGTGGACTCATAGGCGGCACGCCCCGCTGCCGTCGCTTGGGCAAATGCGCGCGCCATGCGGACCGGGTCGCCCGCTTGCGCCACGGCGGTGTTGAGCAACACTGCGTCGAACCCCAACTCCATAACCTGCGCTGCGTGCGAAGGTTTCCCCAGCCCAGCGTCGACCACCAGCACGGCGTCGGGCATCCGGCGTCGCATGGTTTCCAGCGCATACGGGTTCATGGGGCCACGGCCGGTGCCAATGGGTGCCGCCCACGGCATGACCGCGGCGCAACCCGCAGCGTGCAGGCGTTGCGCCATCACCAGGTCATCGGTGGTGTAGGCAAACACAGAGAAACCGTCGCGGGCCAGCCGGGTGGCGGCATCCAGTGTGGCCATCAGATCGGGCTGCAAGGTGTAGTCGTCGCCAATGACTTCCAACTTAATCCACGGCGTGTCAAATATTTCGCGCGCCATGTGGGCTAAGGTGACTGCTTCGTCTGCGCTGTGGC
>JBEEJM010000014.1:0-3728 GCA_041169205.1 Pseudomonadota bacterium
CTGCGATGCGCCCCACCGATGCGCTCGGCATGCGCGTCCGCGACGATGGGCGTACCGGTCATGGCGATGCCGTGTGGCGGCCCGAAAAATCGCGCGCAAATTGCAACGCAACGCGCCCACTACGTGAACCGCGCTCTAGCGCCCACACCAAGGCTTCTGGGCGTGCTGCCGCGATCTGCTCTTTTGAGGAACCCAGTGCAGAAAGCCACTGGGCCACGATTTGCAGATATTCCTCTTGGTTAAAGGGGTAGAAGCTGACCCACAAGCCAAAGCGTTCAGACAGCGAAATTTTTTCCTCAACGCCTTCGCCCGGATGCACCTCACCGTCTGCGGTGTGCGTGTAGGTGAGGTTCTCGGACATGTATTCGGGCAACAAATGGCGGCGGTTGCTGGTGGCGTAGATCAGCACATTGGGCGTTGCTGCAGCCACAGAACCATCCAGTACTGATTTGAGCGCCTTGTAGCCTGGCTCACCGTCATCAAAACTCAGGTCGTCACAGAAAACGATGAATTTCTCTGGGCGCTGAGCGACCAATTCGACGATGTCGGGCAGGTCAATCAGGTCGGCCTTGTCCACCTCGATCAAACGCAGACCCTGCGGCGCATACGTGTGCAGGCAAGCGCGAATCAGCGACGATTTTCCTGTACCCCGCGCCCCCGTCAACAGCACGTTGTTGGCGGGCAAGCCGCCGACAAACTGGGCCGTGTTGCGTTGAATTTTTTCCTTTTGCGGGTCAATCTCCTTGAGATCATCGAGCGCTATCGCACCGATGTGGCGCACCGCAGAAATAACACCCTGCCCGCTCGACCTGCGGCGGTAGCGAAAGGCGATAGAAGCGCTCCAGTCGGGTTGCTCCAGTCCATGGGGCAAAGACGCTTCTACACGCGACATGAAGCTTTCGACACGGGCGAGGAACTGAAGCAACTGATCATTCATACCAAAGTTGCCCAATCAGGACCGGTAGTCCGCGTTGATGGTGACGTACTCGTGGCTGAAGTCGCAGGTCCATACCGTGTCAACCGCGGTGCCGCGGCCCAAACCGACACGCACGGTGATTTCGCTTTGCTTCATGACCCGTTGACCGTTTTCTTCACGGTAGGCCGGGTTGCGGCCTCCATGGGTGACCACATGCACATCGTCCAAATGCAGCTCGATACCGGTTTGGTCCAGATCGTCAATGCCGGCGTAGCCCACAGCGGCCAGAATGCGGCCCAAATTGGGGTCACTGGCGTAAAACGCGGTCTTGACCAGCGGCGAGTGGGCAATGGCATAGGCCACTTGGCGACACTCTTCTGCCGTACGACCGCCTTCGACGCGCACGGTGATGAATTTGGTAGCGCCTTCGCCGTCGCGCACGATGGCCTGGGCCAGTTGGCGTGCCACGCCCAGCATGGCCGCCAACAGCGCCTGACCGTCCACACTGGTGAGCGCTGTGATGGGTACGTTGCCAGCCTTGTTGGACGCAATGACCACCAAGGAGTCATTGGTGGAGGTATCACCATCTACCGTGACACGGTTGAAAGAACCTTCTGCCAAAGCGAGCGACAACTCTTTCATCACCGACTGGCTCACACACGCGTCTGTGGCAATGAAGCCGAGCATGGTGGCCATATTGGGGCGGATCATGCCCGCCCCCTTGCTGATGCCGGTCACGCTGATGGTCTTGCCCCCGACAACGGCCTGCACGCCAAAGGCTTTGGGTACGGTGTCGGTGGTCATGATGCCCTCGGCGGCGCGCAGCCAGTTGCCCGGTTGGGCATCGGCAAGTGCGCCATCCAACCCGGCCACGATGCGGTCGCTGGGCAAAGGCTCCATGATCACGCCGGTGGAGAACGGCAAGATTTGCGCAACCGCAATATTGAGCTTGCCTGCCAAGGCCTCGCAGGTGCTGCGCGCACGCGCCAGGCCATCGGCTCCGGTGCCCGCATTGGCGTTGCCCGTATTGATGAGCATGGCGCGCACGCCCTGCCCTGCAGCCAAGTGGTCACGGCACAGCTGCACAGGCGCGGCACAAAACCGGTTGCTGGTGAACACGCCAGACACGCTGGCACCCGCATCGATCAACACCACGGTGACGTCTTTGCGCCCCACCTTGCGCACCCCGGCTTCGGTCACACCGATGCGAACACCGTCGATAGGGAACAAGGTGGCCGCATCGGGCAGAGGAAGGTTCACTGGCATGGGGCTATTTCAATTGGGTTCAGGAAAGTTTGCCGTGGCACTGCTTGTATTTTTTGCCGCTGCCACAAGGGCAGGGTTCGTTTCGCCCCACGCGGGGCACATCACCGGCGCTGGCCTGCACGGTAGAGGCATCGACCGTGGTTTCCACTTCACCGGTTTCGGTGGGGGCGCTGTAGGTTACGTTGGCGATGTTTTCACCACGGGTTTCCAGAGCCTCGGCGGCCTCATCCAACTGCTCGTTGGACTGGATGCGGACCGTCATCAGCACTTTGGTGACTTCGTTTTTGACGGAGTCCAGCAACTGGCCAAACAGCTCAAAGGCTTCGCGTTTGTATTCCTGCTTGGGCTGCTTCTGCGCATAGCCGCGCAAGTGGATACCTTGGCGCAAATAGTCCAACGCGCTCAAGTGGTCGCGCCAGTGGCTATCGATGGTTTGCAGCAACACCATGCGTTCAAACTGCGTAAAGTTCTCCGCGCCAACCAACTCCACTTTGGACTGGAAAAAGGTGTTGGCAGCGGCTGTGACCGTCGTGAGCAAATCTTCGTCGGTGATGGCACTGGCTTCACTCACCTGCGTCTGCAGTGGCAAATCGAGTTGCCAGTCGTCGATCAACGACTTTTGCAGGGCAGCGATGTCCCACTGCTCTTCGACGGACTCGGCAGGGACGTACTGACGCACCAAGTCGTGGAAGCAGCCTTCGCGCAAAGAAGTGATCTGGGCGCTGAGGTCCGACGCATCCAGAATGGCGTTGCGTTGCTGGTAGATCACTTTACGCTGGTCGTTGGACACGTCGTCGTATTCGAGCAGCTGCTTGCGCATATCGAAGTTGCGCGCTTCCACCTTGCGCTGGGCGCTCTCGATGCTGCGGGTGACGATGCCGGCCTCAATGGCCTCACCGTCGGGCATCTTCAAGCGGTCCATGATGGACTTGACGCGGTCACCGGCAAAGATGCGCATGAGTGCATCGTCCAGACTCAAATAGAAGCGTGAAGAACCGGGGTCGCCCTGCCGACCGGAGCGGCCACGCAACTGGTTGTCAATACGGCGCGATTCGTGGCGCTCGGTGGCAATGATGCGCAAGCCGCCCAATGCTTTCACCGCTTCATGGTCGCGTTGCCAATCCGTGCGGATTGCAGCGATACCGGCCTGCTTGGCTGCCTCGTCCAGCGCCTCGTCGGCTTCCACTGCTTGAATGGCTTTCTCGATACTTCCGCCCAACACAATGTCGGTTCCACGGCCTGCCATATTGGTGGCGATGGTGATCATCTTGGCGCGCCCGGCCTGGGCCACGATGTCCGCCTCGCGGGCATGCTGCTTGGCATTCAGCACCTGGTGGGGCAGTTTTTCTTTGTCCAGCAGTTCGGCAATGATTTCCGAATTTTCAATCGATGTGGTGCCTACCAGCACGGGCTGACCGCGCTCATAACACTCGCGAATGTCCTTGATGGCGGCTTCGTACTTTTCGCGGGTGGTCTTGTACACACGGTCCAACTGGTCTTCGCGGCTGCTGATGCGGTTGGGAGGAATCACCACGGTCTCGAGGCC
>JBEEJM010000015.1:0-4445 GCA_041169205.1 Pseudomonadota bacterium
GCGTGCGGGTGGGCGGGTTTTCAGGCCCTTGGGGTCCACGGTGTCGGTTTTGACTTTTTCGCCAGGCGCTACCGGCACCAGGCTTTGGCCCTTGTCACCGTCTTTGGCGTCTTCCACTTCAGCTGCGGCCTCTTTGCCGTAAATGGCTAGCCAGCCCGGCTTGACCAGCACCTTGCCCTCTGTTTTGAAGGCGTGCCCTGCGGCCGTGCTGATGCGGGTTGTGACTTGGTATTCCGCACTGGGGAAGAACACCGCCATAAAGCGGCGAACCACCAAGTCATACACTTTTTGTTCGGCCTCACTCAAGCCGCTAGGCGCTTGCAGCGTGGGGATGATGGCGAAGTGATCTGATACCTTGGCGTTGTCGAATACGCGTTTGGTAGGTTTGATGTAGTTGTTGTTTAGCGCCGTCAGGGCATGGGGTGCCAGGTGGCGCATGCTGCTGTCGGCCAGCATTTCAAAGGTTTGTTTGACCACCGGCACGTAGTCTTCAGGAAGTGCGCGCGAATCGGTTCGTGGGTAAGTCAATGCCTTGTGGCGCTCGTACAGGCTTTGCGCGATGGAAAGTGTGGTTTTGGCGCTAAAGCCAAATTTGCCATTGGCCTCACGTTGCAGGCTGGTCAGGTCGAACAACAAAGGGGAAGCCTGGGTGGTGGGTTTGCTTTCCTCGGTCACGGTGGCTTGCTGACCACGCACCGTGTCGACAATTGCCTGAGCTTCGCGTTGGGTCCAGACGCGGTCAGCCTTCTTCTCGGCGTCGTCAGCATCCCTTTTGTGGGCGGGGTTGAACCATTTGGCAGGGTACTCACCCGCCACTGCGGCAAATGATGCGTGTATTTCCCAGTAGTCGCGGCTCACAAACTTGCGGATCAGCTCTTCACGCTCGACCACCACGCTCAAAGTTGGGGTTTGTACCCGCCCTACGGTAGTTAGGAAGAAACCACCATCCCGGCTATTAAAGGCAGTCATCGCTCGCGTGCCATTGATGCCCACCAGCCAGTCCGCCTCAGAGCGGCAACGGGCGGCGTCGGCCAGCGGCTGCATCTGGGCATTGGTGCGCAGGTGCGCAAAGCCGTCGCGAATGGCTTGCGGAGTCATCGACTGCAGCCAGAGGCGGCTGACGGGTTTGCCCAAAGGTTTTGCACCCCCCGCGTATTGCTCAATCAGGCGGAAGATGAGTTCACCCTCGCGGCCCGCGTCGCAGGCGTTCACCAACTTGTCCACGTCCTTGCGTTTGGCCAGCTTCACCACCGCGTTCAGGCGCGTTTTGGTCTTGTCCACCGGCTTGAGGTCGAAATGAGGTGGGATCACCGGTAGGTTGGCGAAGCTCCATTTGCCACGCTTGACGTCAAACTCTTCGGGCGCCTGAATCTCCACCAAGTGGCCTACAGCGCTAGAGACCACATAGGTGTCACTCTCAAAGTACTCGTCGTGCTTCTCAAACTTGCCCGCAGTGGGAGTCAGCGCCCGCACGATGTCTTGGGCGACCGACGGCTTTTCTGCAATAACTAGTGTTTTGTTGAAAACGGTGTTTTTCATCTGACTACAATCCAATCCTCGCGTGCGCGCAGGCGCGCACTTGCACACGCAGGCACGCACACATGCGCGCCCATACGATTCACCATACCAAATTTTTGAGCCGTGGCCAAAAACCCCACAGTTTCCTCCAACCGCAGAATTCAAACCCGCCGATCCGGCGTGCATGGCAAAGGCGTGTTTGCGGTGCAAGATATTGCCGAAGGTGAAACCATCATTGAGTATGTGGGCGAGATCATCAGTTGGGACGAGGCGCAAGATCGCCATCCCCACGACCCCCAGGACCCCAACCACACGTTTTATTTTTCGCTCGATGATGGCAATGTGATTGATGCCCTGTTCGGCGGTAACTCATCGCGATGGATTAACCATTCTTGCGACGGTAACTGCGAGGCCGACGAAGAGCATGGCCGTGTGTATATCAAAGCGCTGCGCAATATCAAGGCCGGCGAAGAGTTGAATTATGACTACGGTCTTGTCCTCGACGAGCCATACACGAAGAAGCTCAAGGCCGAATACCTCTGCTGGTGCGGCTCCAAGTCGTGCCGCGGCACGCTCCTCGCTCCCAAAACGGGCAGGAAGTAAGACGTGGGCGCCGTCTGGCCCGCCGAGGCAATTTGGGAGGCGGTGTTTCCGTTGTTACCAGACTTTACGGTTGAAATTCTTCCGGAAATCGGCTCCACGAACACCGAGTTGATGCGCCGTGCCCACGTTGGACAGCGCCACTCGGTGTTACTGGTGGCAGAACGCCAAACCGCAGGGCGAGGCCGGTTGGGGCGTGATTGGCACAGCGACACCCAAGGCCTTGGTACCACGCTCACGTTTTCGTTAGGCCTGCGTTTGAGCCCGGTCGATTGGTCGGGGCTGTCGTTAGCCGTGGGACTGTCGGTGGCGCAAAGCCTACACCCCAAGGTGCAAATCAAATGGCCCAATGATCTGTGGCTGTTCGAGCGCAAGCTGGCAGGCATCTTGATTGAAACCGCCACTTGGGAGGGCGAGCGCTACGCAGTGATTGGCATTGGCATCAATATCGTTGCGGGGTCTACGGAGGGCTTGCGCACTGCGCCTGCAGGGCTGAGCGAGCTGCTTGCAGGCGTACAGGCGCCTGATGTGCTGGGGCAGATCGTGGCACCCTTGGTGCGCGATGTTGTGCGCTTTGCCAGCGCTGGGTTTGCACCGCTGGTGCCAGCATTTTCTAGCCGTGATGTGTTGCTGGGCCGCGAGGTGGTGTGCACGGACGGCTCCACTGGCTGGGCCCGTGGGGTTGACGCGACGGGGGCACTCATGTTGCAAACCGCTGCTGGAGTGAAAGCCGTTACCAGCGCCGAGGTAAGCGTCAGACCCGTAAACACACCCTTGCTGCATTTGTACTGATCATGCGTTTGATTGTTTTACTTCTGTTGCTGGCCAATGGTTTGTACTTTGCCTGGAGCCAGGGTTTGATGCGCGCCTATGGTTTTGCGCCGGTGCAGCAAAGCGAGCCGCACCGGCTTGCAAATCAAATTCATCCATCAACGTTGCGTTTGTTGTCAGCACAAGAAGCGCAAACGCTGGATGCTCAATTACGAGCCGCCAAATTGCCTAAAACGTGTTTGCAAGCCGGCCCGTTTGATATGGCCCAGGCGACCGTATTGCGCACCGTGTTGGAGGCTAACTTTCCAGTCGGTTCCTGGCAATTGGACGCTCAAATATCGCCCGAGCGTTGGATTATTTACATGGGTAAATTCCCAACGCAGGAGGCGCTGGCGAAGAAAAAACAGGAATTATTGTCCATCCGTATCACCACGCTGCCATTGCAAAATGCAAGCCTTGAGCTGGGCCTTTCTTTGGGGCATTTTGATTCGCAGGCTAGCGCTACCGCGGCGCTGCTCGAATTGAACAAGCGTGGTTTGCGCACTGGGCGGGTGGTGATGGAGTCGGCGCAAGCCCAGGTCCATCAGCTCAAGCTCGGCGGATTAACTGAAGCATTGAAGCCCCGGCTGTCGGAAGTCAAAACCGCGTTGGCAGGTAAGCCGTTGCTGCCTTGCGAAGGCTCAGGTCGCTAGGACTTCGGTATCGAGATTGCGATTAAAGCGCACAGTAAAGCAAGCCCCTGGCGGTGTGTGGCCGGGTTTGCTGTCTTCTACCGTGACTGTGGCGTGGTGCTGGCGGGCAATTTCTAGCACGATAGGCAAACCCAGGCCCGAGCCATCTGCCTCGGTGCCCAGTGCCCTGTAGAAGGGTTGAAACACCAGTTCACGCTCCGCTAGTGCAATGCCAGGCCCAGAGTCTTCCACTTGCAGCACCAGTACGCGGCTAAACGGGTCTATCAGCACCCGTGCCGTGATCACGCCGGGTTTCTCGGGGCTAGAGGGGGTGTAGTTGATGGCGTTGTCCACCAAATTACGGATCATTTCTTTGAGCAACGTGGGGTTGCCGATGACGGTCACGCCGTCGCTGTTGGGCTCAGCACCCTCGTAGCCCACATCAATGGATTTATCCATCGCGCGCGGCACGCAGTCGCGAATGACATCCACAGCCAGTCGTGCAAAGTCGCACGCCTGATGGCTCAATACCGAGCCGCTGCTTTCGGCCCGAGCCAGTGCCAAGAGTTGATTCACCGTATGGGTAGCCCGAATGCTGGAGCGGCCAATTTGACGCAGCGATTGCTTTAAGTCTTCGGCGCTGCCGCCTTCGCGTTGCGCTAAGTCGGCTTGCATGCGCAATCCCGCCAGAGGGGTTTTTAATTGGTGCGCAGCATCGGCCAAAAAGCGCTTTTGGGTAGCAATGGAGTCTTTTAAGCGCAGTAGTAAATCATTCACCGACGATACCAGCGGCACCACCTCCAGCGGGACAGCTTCCACGTCCAGAGGGCTCAAGTCATCGGGGTCGCGTGCGCGAATGCGTTCTTCTAACCGGTTAAGTGGCTT
>JBEEJM010000016.1:0-4014 GCA_041169205.1 Pseudomonadota bacterium
GCCTTGTACTTGCGCATCAGGCGGGCGCGGTAAATCTCCACCGTACGGTGGCTAATGGTTAGCGCCTTTCCTATTTGTTTGGACGTCATGCCCTGCATGAGGTGCGCCGCCACTTCGCGCTCGCGTGGGGTGAGTTCGGCCCGCACCGGCCGGTTGGCGCTCAGGTCTTCAAAACTCCAGATGCCAGCCTCGTGTGGTGCGTCTGGCACCAGGGTGCGCCCGGTCACATGGCACCAAAATGCTTCGCCTTTGAGTCGACCATCAAAGCGCTTCATGATGCGGTCATCGGCATAGGTGCCTTGGCGATTCAGAATGGGGGCGATGCGCTGGCCGGTGCGCTCGTATTCATCGGCGCTGGGGTAGAGCACTTGAAAAGACTGGCCAATCAGCTGCGCCTTGCTGGCACCAAACATGTCGCACAGGCGCTGGTTGCAATCCATGATGGTGCGGTTGCGCGACAAGGCCAGCCCCACTGGGGCCATGTCGAATGCGAGACGGTAGTCAATGTCCATGGTGCAGGGTTTGGCTTTACGAAATACTACGTACCAAGTTACGTAGTATCGTTCGTTTCCTGATCCCTAATTTGGAGAGCAACGCAGTGAACAAAATTTACCCCAGCGCAGCCAAGGCGCTTGAAGGCATCGTGAGTGATGGCCAGTTGTTAGCTGTTGGCGGCTTCGGCCTGTGCGGCATTCCCGAGGCGCTGATCGACGCGCTCAAGGACAGCGGCGCGAAAGACTTGACCGTGATTTCCAACAACGCGGGTGTGGATGGTTTCGGTCTGGGCAAGCTGCTGGAAACCCGGCAAATTAAGAAAATGATTTCTAGCTATGTGGGCGAGAACAAAGAGTTTGAGCGCCAGTACCTCGCGGGTGAACTGCAACTCGAATTTACGCCCCAAGGCACGCTGGCCGAAAAGCTGCGTGCCGGTGGCGCTGGCATCCCTGCCTTCTTCACCAAGACCGGCGTTGGCACGCTGGTGGCTGAAGGCAAAGAGCTGCGCGAGTTTGACGGCGAGACCTATGTGATGGAGCGGGGCCTGGTGCCTGATGTGTCGCTGGTCAAAGCACACCGGGCTGACAAGTCCGGCAATTTGCAATTCCGTTTTACCGCGCGTAACTTCAACCCCGCTGTTGCCATGGCAGGCAAGATCACGGTGGTCGAGGTAGAAGAGATTGTGGAAACCGGCGCTTTCGAGCCGGATCAAGTGCATCTGCCTGGCATTTATGTGCACCGCATTGTGCTCAACACCACGCCCGAAAAACGCATCGAAAAACGCACCATCACCGAGAAAGCAGGAGTCTGACTATGAGCTGGAATCAAGACCAAATGGCAGCCCGCGCTGCCCGGGAACTGGAAGATGGCTTTTACGTCAATCTGGGTATTGGCATTCCTACATTGGTAGCCAACCATGTGCCCGCCGACAAAGAAGTCTGGCTGCAATCCGAGAACGGCATGCTGGGCATTGGCCCGTTTCCTACCGATGACGCAGTGGACGCCGACCTGATCAACGCGGGCAAACAAACGGTGACCACGATCAAGGGTTCCAGCATTTTTGGCAGCCACGAGAGCTTTGCCATGATTCGCGGCGGCAAGATCAATCTGAGCATCTTGGGTGCCATGCAAGTGAGTGAGAAAGGCGATCTGGCCAACTGGATGATTCCCGGCAAGATGGTCAAGGGCATGGGCGGTGCGATGGACCTGGTGGCAGGCGTCAAACGCGTCATCATTCTCATGGAACACGTGGCCAAGAAGAAAGACGGCACGATTGATTTGAAGATTCTGCCGAACTGCACTCTGCCTCTGACCGGCGTGGGTGTGGTCGACCGCATCATCACCGACCTCGGTGTGATGGATGTCACCCCCGAAGGCTTGAAATTGGTAGAGCTGGCACCCGGCGTCACACGGGAAGAAATGCAGTCAAAGACAGGTGTCAACCTGATATGAGCAGGCGGCTTCTACGGGTAAGATGACCCGCGCAATCATTGCGTTGGTCAACCCGGAGAAGCCATGTCCAGAGCCCTGAAAATCCTGATGTTCATCTACTTCGTGGTGTTTATCACCACGGGGGCCTTCATGGTGCTGATCGTGAATGCAGATGAATCGTCCCAGCCCTGGATTGCCTTGCTGGCACGTAACCACGGCATTGTGTTTGTGTGGCACCTGGCCTGCTGGATGACCATGGGCATGTTCTCCAACTACTACTGGGACCTGTTCAACATGGGCCAGGGTATGGATGCCATGCAGGTGGAGCGCATTGTGCTGCCACTGCTGGTGTCACCCATCGTGTTTTACCCCACCTACAACCTGTGGCTGTCCAGCAGTTCGCAGAGCTACATCCTGTTTGAAGTCATCGCCTTCCAGAGCGGCTTCTTTTGGCAGGCCTTGTTTACCAAGGCCAAGCCACTCGAGTCCGCAATGGCTCGGATTTAGCCACCCCAGATTTCTTGCGCCGTTTCAATCACCAAGCGCAGTTTGGCGCGTTGGGCTTCTACCGCAATATCGTTGCCGTGGACGGTGCTGCTAAAGCCACATTGGGGTGACAGCGCCAACTGATCCAAGGGCGCGTATTGGGCGGCCTCTTCAATGCGGCGTTTCAGGTCGTCCTTGTTCTCCATCGCACCAAACTTGGTGGTCACCAGACCCAGCACCACGGTCTTGCCTTTGGGCAGGAAGCGCAGGGGCTTGAAGTCGCCGCTGCGGTCGTCGTCGTACTCCATGAAATACGCGTCCAGGTTCATTTCTTGGAGCAAGGCCTCGGCCACCGGCTCGTAGTTGCCGCTGGCGGCGTGCGTGCTTTTGAAGTTGCCACGGCACAGGTGCATGGCCAGCAGCATGCCCGCAGGTTTTTGTGCGACCACCTTGTTGATGAAGGCGGCGTAGCGGTGCGGCAACTCGTTGGGGTCGTCGCCGCGCTGGCGGGCCGCTTCGCGCATTTTCTCGTCGCATAGGTAGGCCAGATTGGTGTCGTCCATCTGCACATAGGTGCAACCGGCAGCAGCCAGTGAACGCAACTCATCGCCATAGGCCTTGGCCACATCGTCGTAAAAAGCGGGGTCCAACTCGGGGTAGGCCTCGCGGCTGATGCCCGCGCGCCCGCCCCGGAAATGCAACATGGTGGGGGAGGGAATCGTCACCTTGGGCGTGTTGCCCTGGCTCACCTGGCTTTTGAGGTAGTTGAAGTCCGCCAGCTGGATGTCTTTGACATGGCGCACCTTGTCAACAACCCGCATGACGGGCGGTGCCAGCTCTTGGCTGCCATCGGGCTTGATGATGGTGACGGGAATGTCGGTTTTAACGCCACCAAGCTGGTCCAGAAAGTCGATGTGGAAATAGGTGCGACGAAACTCACCGTCGGTGATGCTCTTGAGGCCTACATCCTCCTGGAACTTCACAATCTCGGTAATGGCTTTGTCTTCGACCAGGCGCAGCTGTTCGGCGGTGAGGGTGCCAGCGGCTCTTTCTGCCCGTGCGTCAAGCAGGTACTTGGGGCGCAAAAAGCTTCCAACGTGGTCGTAGTGGGCGGGTAAGTGGGTCACAAAAGTCTCCTTGTAGATGGGGCTGTCGCCTATACATCGTAGAACATCTGGCATGGCAGGTTTACACTGAAGTGGGTTTTAGAAGCTTTCCCATGTAGCGCAATTGAGATATTGCAAACGGTTATATCTAACTGTTCGAAATTACGATTGCCGCCGGAGCTTTTCAAAGACATAGTTCCCCACAAGTTGGTTTATTCATATCGCTGGAGACAAAAATGGACAAGAGACTCTTTTTGACGGGCACCGCTTTGGCCGCCCTGACCTTGGCAACCACGGGTGCCATGGCACAAAGTGACACTTTCAAGATCGGCTTGATTCTTCCCATGACTGGCCAGCAGGCCACGACAGGTCGCCAGATTGAAGCGGCCGCCAAGCTGTACATGGCGCAAAACGGCGACATGATCGGGGGCAAAAAAGTGCAGCTCATTGTCAAAGACGACACCAGCATTCCTGACGTGACCAAGCGCTTGGCGCA
>JBEEJM010000017.1:0-4834 GCA_041169205.1 Pseudomonadota bacterium
CCGCTGTACACTTGAAACTGGTCCCATAACAGCACCATGGAAAAGCCAAAAATCACCCACAGAATGGTGCGGCGAATATCGTTCATGAAGGTTTCTTTTCGATGGGGGTTGAGAACAACCGGCTAAACAACCGGGGTTTTTCTTGAGGAACAGGGTCGTGACCCCCCGCACACCAAGGGTGGCAGCGGGCCAGCCGTGCCAAAGTGAGATAGCTGCCAGCAGCGGCTCCATGGGCTTGGAGTGCCTGCAGCGAATATTGGGAACAGGTGGGCTCGAAACGGCAGGCCGAGCCCAGCCACGGACTAAGAAACATCCGATAGCCTTTGACCAGCCCGACCAGCAATGCCTGCATCATGCCGCCCCTCGCGGTGCAGCGATTGCACTGAAGAGGGACACCAGCTCTGCCCGCACTGCCACTTTAAGCGCGTCGGACGTGGCACTGACAAAACGCGCACGGTCAAACGCTGAACGCAGTCGCACCAAATGGGCAACGGGTTTCAGCGAAGTCTCGTATTCAGCGCTCACGGTGTAAATCTGGCGTTTGATGGCATTGCGAGTCACGGCACGCTTGGCCCACCGCTTGGGAACCATGGCACCCAAACCAACCCCCGACACGGGGAAAAGGTTTTCTGCGTTCGCTTGCTGCGCATCGGCCTCGACCAAGCGAGGCACGGCAGCATGCAATACAAAGTGGGAGGTCCGGGCGAGCATTTTGCCAGCCAGAACTGCCTGAAACTGAGGGCGGGTTTTAAGTCGGTACAACTGAGTCAACCCGCGCGCAGCGACCCTGGGACACCCCAGAGCCTGGAATTAGACAGCCAGACGCTTGCGGCCTTTGGCGCGGCGCGCATTGATAACGGCGCGGCCACCACGGGTTTTCATGCGGACCAGAAAGCCATGGGTACGGGCGCGACGGATTTTGGAAGGTTGGTAAGTGCGTTTCATTTGGGATCTCTTGGAGTCGCTAGGGGTCAGTTACCCCGAAGACAATCAGGGAAACCCAAGATTATCGCAAATTTATTGAATCCCGGCAACACCTTACGCAAGAAAAGGCTTGTAACGCTAGAACTCGGGTAATTACCAGCCAAACTGTGGATAAGGTTTTGATAAATTACAATGCGAGGCACAGCAAACCATAACTATCCACAGAAGCTGACAAGAAGAATGAACGAGGGACATCACCCCAAACCCAACGAGTCTCCCGCGCTCGACATAGGCCAAAGCCTATGGCAAAGCTGCATTGACCAACTCGCCCAGGAACTGCCTGAACAGCAGTTCAACACCTGGATCAAACCGCTCAATGCCCAGGTTCTGGAAGACTTTTCCAGGGTCACCATCTATGTGGCGAACCGCTTCAAGCTCGACTGGGTGCGCGCCCAATACAGCACCCGTATTGCCTCCATGCTGGAGAAGCTTTACGGTCAGCCTGTGCAAGTTGAGTTAGCGATCACTCCACGTGAAACTGTTGTCAGGTCTTATGCGACTACACGGGCAGCCGACACCTCCGCTGCGGAAGACATTGCAGAAATTGGTGAAGACCGCCATGCAGGCGTTCCCAAAAATCGCCTCAACAGCATGCTCACCTTCGAGACGCTGGTGGAGGGAACGGCCAACCGCATGGCGCGCGCCGCCGCCATGCACGTGGCAACCATGCCAGGGCATTTGTACAACCCCTTGTTCATCTATGGCGGCGTCGGTTTGGGCAAGACCCACCTGATGCACGCAGTAGGCAACCGCCTGCTGGCCGACAAGCCCGGCAGCAAAGTTCTCTACATCCATGCAGAACAGTTTGTTTCCGATGTGGTTAAAGCCTACCAGCGCAAGACTTTCGACGAATTCAAGGAAAAATACCACTCCCTCGATTTGCTGTTGATAGATGACGTTCAGTTCTTTGCCAACAAAGATCGCACGCAAGAAGAGTTCTTCAACGCCTTCGAGGCCTTGCTAACCAAAAAATCGCACATCGTGATGACCAGCGACACCTATCCCAAGGGTTTGGCGGACATCCATGAGCGCTTGGTGTCGCGTTTTGATTCCGGGTTGACGGTGGCGATTGAGCCGCCCGAGCTGGAAATGCGAGTGGCCATTCTGATCAACAAGGCGCGTGTCGAGGGCTCCGAAATGCCCGAAGAAGTGGCGTTTTTTGTTGCCAAAAACGTGCGTTCCAACGTGCGTGAGCTTGAAGGCGCGTTGCGCAAAATTTTGGCCTATTCGCGCTTCAACCAGAAAGAGATCTCGATTGCGCTGGCCCGAGAAGCGCTGCGCGACCTGCTGTCCATCCAGAACCGCCAGATTTCAGTCGAAAACATCCAAAAGACGGTTGCCGACTACTACAAAATCAAAGTGGCGGACATGTACAGCAAGAAACGCCCGGCCAGCATTGCCCGACCGCGCCAGATTGCCATGTACCTGGCCAAGGAACTGACACAAAAGAGCCTTCCTGAAATCGGAGAATTGTTCGGCGGGCGCGACCACACCACGGTGTTGCACGCGGTGCGCAAAATTGGCGGCGAGCGCCAGCAAATGACCGAGTTAAACCAGCAACTCCATGTGCTGGAGCAAACCCTCAAGGGATGATTGCAAAAACATGGTCCAAAGGGCCGTAAAAGCCCCATAAAACTGGGAAAATGGCGAACTTAGCCAAAACCGCATTGGCAGGTGCTCCACGGGAGCACAGACACCGTAATAAAAGAGGTTGACATGATCGTATTGAAGGCAACACAAGACAAAGTGCTATCGGTTCTGCAGTCCGTCGCGGGCATTGTGGAGCGCCGTCACACGCTGCCCATTCTGGCCAACGTGCTGCTGCGCAAGACCGGCACCTCCCTCCAGCTCACGACCAGCGACCTGGAAATCCAGATTCGCACCACGGCCGACCTGGGTGGCGACACCGGCAACTTCACCACCACCATTGGCGCACGCAAGCTCATCGACATTTTGCGCACCATGCCTTCGGACCAAACCGTCTCGCTGGAATCCAGCCAGAGCAAAGTCATCCTCAAGGGCGGCAAAAGCAAGTTCACACTGCAAACCCTGCAGGCAGAAGACTTTCCGCTGGTGCAAGAGTCTGCCAACTTTGGCCCCGCCTTCAGCGTGCCGCAAAAGACCCTGAAAGACCTGCTCAGCCAGGTGTCGTTTGCCATGGCGGTGCATGACATTCGCTACTACCTGAACGGCATTTTGTTTGTCGCCGAAGGCAAGCAGCTCAGCCTGGTGGCCACCGACGGCCACCGCCTGGCGTTTGCCTCTGCCACGCTCGATGTCGATGTGCCCAAGCAAGAGGTCATCTTGCCGCGCAAGACCGTGATCGAATTGCAGCGCCTCTTGTCCGATGCCGAAGGCGCTATCGAGATGCAGTTCGCCAACAACCAGGCCAAATTCACTTTTGACGGCATGGAATTTGTGACCAAGCTGGTCGAGGGCAAGTTCCCCGACTACAACCGCGTGATCCCCAAAAACCACAAGAACAAGATCACTCTGGGCCGCGACGCGCTGCTGAAGACACTGCAGCGCACCGCCATCCTGACCAGCGACAAGTTCAAGGGCGTGCGTCTGAACATCGACCCCGGCAGCCTGCGCGTCGCGTCCAACAATGCCGAACAAGAAGAGGCTGTGGACGAGCTCGACATCGACTACGGTGGCGACAGCATCGAGATTGGCTTCAACGTCACCTACCTGATCGATGCACTCGCCAACATGGGCCAGGACATGGTCAGCGTAGAACTGTCCGACGGCAACAGCTCGGCACTGTTCACCATTCCCGATAACGCCACGTTCAAGTACGTGGTGATGCCGATGAGAATTTGATGCTACAAAAATAGTAGCTGCCTGCGCAATCAAACCCCCGACCTTCGGGGGTTTGGTCATTCAAGAGTTTGAGATTTAGTGAAGAGAAGTGAGCCATGACCGAAGAAAACAAGCCCGATACCACCCCCGAAAACAACGATGCACTCGTGCATACGGGCGAAGGTGGCGCGGACAGCTCCAACTTCCAGCCCACCATTGACACCAACCAGGCCGGTGCGACCGAAGCCTACGGCGAAGGCTCGATCCAGATTTTGGAAGGTCTGGAAGCGGTGCGCAAACGCCCCGGCATGTACATCGGCGATACGTCTGACGGCACCGGCCTGCACCACCTGGTGTTTGAGGTGGTGGACAACTCCATCGACGAGTCGTTGGCCGGCCACTGTGACGATATTTTGGTCACCATCCACTCCGACAACTCCATCAGCGTGGTCGACAACGGCCGTGGCATTCCCACCGGCGTGAAGATGGACGACAAGCACGAACCCAAGCGCTCGGCGGCCGAGATTGCCCTGACCGAACTGCACGCAGGTGGCAAGTTCAACCAGAACAGCTACAAGGTGTCTGGCGGCTTGCACGGCGTGGGCGTGAGCTGCGTCAACGCGCTCTCCAAAATGCTGCGCCTGACCATCCGCCGCGATGGCAAAGTCCACATGATGGAGTTCAGCAAAGGCTTTGTGCAGAACCGCATCGTCGAGACCGTGAACGGCGTCGAAGTCTCTCCCATGAAGGTCATTGGCGAAACCGAAAAACGCGGCACCGAGGTGCACTTTGCGCCCGACCTGGAAATCTTCCAGACCAACTTCGACTTTCACTACGAAATTTTGAGCAAGCGCCTGCGCGAACTCAGCTTCTTGAACAACGGCGTAAAAATTCGCCTCAAAGACGAACGCAGCGGCAAAGAAGACGACTTTTCGGGTGCCGGTGGCGTCAAAGGCTTTGTGAACTTCATCAACAAAGGCAAGACGGTGTTGAACCCCAACATCTTCCACGCCATGGGCGACCGCCAGAGTGACCAAGCCACCAACAT
>JBEEJM010000018.1:0-2718 GCA_041169205.1 Pseudomonadota bacterium
TGATTTTGGTGGCCTTTGGCTGGACCATGGTGCCACAGGTTTACGCGGCCATCATGCTCGGCACGCTGGTGATTTTCTGGATGTTCAGCTACAGCGACCCCAAGCACTTGGTGCCCAACACCGTCAGTTTTTCCGAACAGATGAAGGCGCTCAAAGACCCCAAGGTCATCAAGTACTGCCAGTACTACAGCATCGTGTTTGGTGGCTACGTGGCGCTGGCGCTGTGGATGGTGCAGTACTACGTGGGCGAGTTTGGCTTGGACATTCGTGTGGCCGCGCTGCTGGCCGCTTGCTTCTCCTTGCCCGGCGGTGTGCTGCGTGCGTTTGGCGGCATCTTGTCTGACAAATACGGCGCACACAGCGTGACCTGGTGGGTCTTGTGGGTGAGCTGGATTTGCCTGTTTTTGCTGTCGTACCCGCAAACCGATTTCACGGTGATGACGGTGAATGGTCCCTCCACCTTTCACATCGGCCTGAACGTCTATGTGTTTACCGGTCTCATGTTCTTGCTGGGCATCGCCTTCGCCTTCGGCAAAGCCAGCGTCTTCAAATACATCAGTGACGACTACTCGCACAACATCGGTGCCATCAGCGGCATTGTGGGACTGGCGGGTGGCTTGGGTGGCTTTGTGTTGCCCATCATGTTCGGCGCTTTGATGGACCTCACCGGCATCCGCTCCAGCGCTTTCATGCTGATGTATGGCGTGGTCTGGGTGTCGCTCATCTGGATGTACTGGACTGAAGTTCGCAAAGCCGAACTCATGGGCAGCCACGCCAAAAACTTTTCTCTTCAAAACTAAGCGGGATCACTATGTCCAACAATTTGAGCCAAGCGCGCGATATTGCGCAATGGAACCCAGAGGACGAAAAGTTCTGGGAGAGTACGGGCAAAAAAATTGCCTACCGCAACCTCTGGATCTCGGTGCCCGCGCTGCTGTGCGGATTTGCGGTCTGGGGCATGTGGGGCATCATCACGGTGCAGATGCTTAACCTGGGCTTTCCGTTCACGGCGGCCGAGTTGTTTACGCTGACTGCTATTTCGGGCATCTCGGGTGCCACCATGCGCATCCCAGCTTCGTTTCTGGTGCGGCTGGCGGGTGGTCGCAACACCATCTTCCTGACCACGGTGATGTTGCTCGCGCCCGCCATCGGGACTGGCATTGCGTTGCAGCACCCGGGTTGGCCGCTGTGGGTGTTTCAGTTGATGGCGCTGTGGTCGGGTGTGGGTGGTGGCAACTTCGCCAGCTCTATGTCCAACATCAGCACCTTCTTCCCCAAGCGCTTGCAGGGCACGGCGCTGGGCCTCAATGCGGGCTTGGGTAACTTTGGTGTGACGACCATGCAGGTGGTCATTCCACTGGTGATGACCATGAGCATCTTTGGCACATTGGGCGGTGAGTCCATGACGCTGGTGAAAGACAGTGGCTGGATCTTCGGCAAGATTGCCGCGGGAACCCCCACCTGGATTCAAAACGCAGGCTTTGCCTGGGTACTGTCTTTGGTGCCACTGGGCGCACTGTGTTGGTTTGGTATGAACAACCTCAAGACTGTGTCGCCCGATGCCGGCCACCCGGTTGCCGCCTACGCCAAGATCACCTACCTCTACACGCTGGCCTTTGTTCCTGCCATCCTCATCCTCTACCTGTATTTGCCAGCGCCCACCGGCTTGGGTTTGCTCAATATGTGGGTGGCGATTCCTCTGGACATCATTCTGGCTTTGGTGATGATGCGGGTCGCGGCCTTCGGTGCCATGAAAGAAAACGTGACCAAGCAATTTGCCATCTTTGGCAACAAGCACACTTGGTCTTTGACGGCGCTCTACATCGTTACCTTTGGCTCCTTCATTGGTTTCTCGATGGTGTTGCCGCTGGCCATTACCGTCATCTTCGGCTTCCAGCACCTGCCTGATGCGGCTGGCGTTTTGCAGCACACGGTGAAGAATCCGAATGCACCGTCTGCTCTCACCTATGCCTGGATTGGCCCCTTTGTGGGTGCTGCTGTGCGCCCAGTAGGCGGTTGGATCTCTGACAAAGTGGGCGGCTCCATCGTCACGCAGCTGATATCGGTGGTGATGGTGTTTGCGTCCGGCGCAGTGGGCTACGTGATGATGCAGGCCTATGGCTCGGCCACACCAGAGCAGTACTTCCCTGCGTTCCTGGGGCTGTTCATTGCGCTGTTTGTCGCCAGTGGTATTGGCAATGGCTCCACCTTCCGCACCATCGGCGTGATCTTTGATCGCCAACAAGCGGGCCCCGTGTTGGGCTGGACATCTGCCGTGGCAGCCTACGGCGCGTTCATTGCGCCGGTGGTGATTGGTGCCCAGATCAAGGCGGGTACTCCGCAGTTCGCCATGTATGGCTTTGCCATCTTCTACGCCTTGTGTCTGGTACTCAACTGGTGGTTCTACCTGCGCGCTGGCGCAGAGATCAAGAATCCTTGAGTGCTAAATTTGCTATTAAAACAATAGCTTCTTACGCATATTCCACGGGGGCTACGGCCCTATTTGATTAAAAATTACGTCTACAGAGGCACCTCCATGAGCCACTTTCTTGACCGACTCAGCCACTTCTCGGCACCCACTGAGAAGTTTTCCGGCGACCACGGCGTCACCACGGGTGAAGACCGCACTTGGGAAGACGCCTACCGCGATCGCTGGGCCCACGACAAAATCGTGCGCAGCACCCACGGCGTGAACTGCACCGGCTCTTGCTCGTGGAA
>JBEEJM010000019.1:0-2936 GCA_041169205.1 Pseudomonadota bacterium
CGAGTGCTTTTTGCCCGCAATTTCCAATACCGCGACATCGCCCTGCGTGGAAACCACTTTCACGCCCTTGAAGGTCTCACCCACTGCGACACTTTTAGGTGCGCTGCCATCCACGATCAGCAGGGCCTTGGCCCCCAACATGCCAGAGAGGCCCACCGACTGTGCCATGGCACCACCGGCCAAGCAAAACAGTGTGACGGTGATGAGGACGAATGCGCGCATTAGTCGCGGAAGTTGTCGAAACTCAGGGGGATGTCGGTCACGTCTTTGCGGATGAGGGCCATGGCGGCCTGCAGGTCGTCGCGCTTGGCACCGGTGATGCGCACTTTTTCTTCCTGAATGGCAGCCTGCACTTTGAGCTTGCTGTCTTTCATGAGGCGTTGGATTTTCTTGGCCAGTTCGCTCTCGATGCCGTTGCGCACCTTGATGACGACCTTGACCTTGTCTCCGCCCATTTTTTGCACATCGCCACGGTCCAGAAAGCGCACATCGACTTCCTGTTTGGTCAGCTTATTCCGCAAAACGTCTTCAATCTGGTCCAACTGGAACTCGGCGTCGCCGATCAGGGTGATTTCCTTGTCCTTGATTTCAATTTTGGCGGACGTGCCCTTGAAGTCAAAGCGCGTGGTGATTTCTTTGGCGGTGTTTTCCACGCCATTTTTTACCTTGACCAGGTTGGCTTCGCAGACGGTGTCAAAAGAGGGCATACAGATACTCGAATAGGCAGTGAGACAATCCTGCCATGTTAGTCGAGAAAAACGTTCCACTTCAAGCCTTCAACACCTTCCACATCGTGGCCAAGGCCCATACCTTGGTGCGTATCAAGGAAGCTTCAGATATTGCCGCCGTGCTGGCCGACCCCGAAATTGGCGCTTTACCCAAGTTTGTGTTGGGCGGGGGTAGCAATATCGTGTTGACGGGCGACGTGAAACCCGTGGTGCTAAAGGTCGAAATCAAAGGCATGTGCGTGGTGCACGACACTGCCAAAGCCACCATTTTGGAAGTCGGCGCAGGCGAAAACTGGCATAGTTTTGTCGCCTGGACGCTGGACCAAGGCTACGCGGGGCTGGAAAACCTGGCCATGATCCCCGGCACCGTGGGCGCGGCCCCGGTGCAAAACATTGGCGCTTACGGCGTGGAACTGCAAGACCGGTTTGATTCGCTGGATGCGGTTGACTTACAGACCGGCCAGACCTTTACCCTGAATGCCGCCCAGTGCGCCTTTGGCTACCGGGACTCGGTGTTCAAACACGGCGGCGCGTCGTCCATGGGTCTCAAAGACCGCGCCGTGATCGTGCGGGTGCGTTTTGTGCTGCCCAAGACCTGGAAGCCGGTGCTGGAATATGCCGACATTGCGAGAAAAATGCTGGAGCAGGGCGTTGCAGCGCCTACAGCACGGCAAGTATTCGACTGGGTGTGCGCCATTCGCAGTGCCAAGCTGCCCAATCCGGACGTCATTGGCAACGCGGGTAGTTTTTTTAAAAACCCGACCGTCACCCCCGAACAATGCGTCGACATCATCGCCCGCGACCCCAAGGTGGTGCACTACCGCATGGATGACGGTTCGGTGAAGTTGGCAGCGGGTTGGCTGATAGATTCTTGCGGCTGGAAAGGCAAGTCCGTCGGGCAAGCCGGTGTCTATGAAAAGCAGGCGCTGGTGCTGGTCAACCGCGGTGCTGGCTCCAACGGCGAAGGTGCTACCGGTGGCGAGGTGATGACCCTGGCCAAAGCAATCCAGACCAGCGTGTACGAACGCTTTGGCATCCTGCTCGAGCCCGAACCCGTGGTGGTGTGATGACGGTTTGCCGTTGGAGTAAAGTTACATCTCCAACCAACGGAGACCGCACATGCACCCTGAAACCATGAAGCACAAGGCCAGTATGTGGGAAGGCGAATTTGGCGAATCGCGCCATATCACCGACGTGTATTGGGAAGGCGATATCACCCAGGCAGAGCTGATCTCGGTGGCCGACCAAATTACCACCGCGTGGGAAACCATTGACCTCGAGCTGGACCCAGCCCACCCCTGCCACGGCAAAACCTACCGCTTGCAAAAGTCTTGGCCCAGCGCGCAGGACGAAGCCTATGCGTTGCGCAACCTGGAAGCTGAAGACGAACTGCAAGGCACTTTTGTCTGGGTGCACGCCTGCAAACACGTGTTCGACGACGCGGGTGAGATGGAAGACGACGCCGGTCGCCCCTACCACCGGGTGTTCAACACGGTGATGTTCTGTGTGGCGTTCATCTCGTTCGACGACATCGCCGCCCAATGCGACGAAAACTTTGGCATCGGCCATTGGGATGAGTACGACCTGTACCTGGACGACGAGTTGCCGGAGTCGGTTGTCTATTGCCAGTAGACAGGCGCAGCTACTGCCAACCCGCTACAGTGACCGCATGAAAAAAGTTTTTGTTCTCGGCGGCACCGGCTTTGTTGGTGGGCATGTATGTGAAAAGCTGGTGCGCGCGGGCTGGCATGTGACGGTGCCGACCCGACGGTTAGTCAATGCCCGGCGAGTGCAACATCTGCCCGGGTTGACCGTTTTACAGTGCGATGCACATAACGAAGTGGCCTTATCCCAGGCGATGGCTGGACATGATGCCATTGTCAATTTGGTGGCTATTCTGCATGGCAGCGCAGAGGCCTTTGACAAGGTCCACGTTGTGCTCCCCCAAAAGATGGTTCGCGCGTGCCACGCTTCGGGTGTGCGCCGTCTGGTGCATATAAGCGCACTGGGGGCCAGCGACGAGCGCCCCGGCTCTGCGCCTTCAGAGTACCTGCGCAGCAAGGGGCGCGGGGAGGCGGTGCTTTTGCATCCGGCAGAAAACGTAACCACGTTGGACGTCACTGTGCTGCGCCCCAGCGTTATTTTTGGTGGAGATGACAAATTTCTGAATTTGTTTGCCAAGCTGCAGGCGGTGTTTCCGGTCATGCC
>JBEEJM010000020.1:0-3304 GCA_041169205.1 Pseudomonadota bacterium
CGTCCACTGCCGGGTATTGAAGTCAAGGTGGTGGACCATGATGGCCGGCCTTTGGCCGCGGGTGAAACCGGAAAGCTATTGGTGCGTGGCAGCTCGCTATTTGCGGGTTACCTCAAGCGCCCGCACCTGAATGCAACCGACGCTGACGGCTGGTTTGATACCGGTGATCTGGCCTACCTGGATGTTGAGGGCTATGTGCGCATCAATGGGCGAAGCAAGGATCTGATCATCCGTGGTGGAGAAAACATCCCGGTGATGGAGGTGGAAAACCTGCTTTACAAACATCCCGCCGTGGCGATGGTGGCGATCGTGGGTTATCCCGATGCCCGCCTGGGCGAGAAAGCCTGTGCTTTTGTGACCACCAAGCCAGGCCAGACCATCACGCTGGAAGAAATCAGCCGCTATTTGTCAGAACAAAAAGTGACCCGGCAGTACCACCCAGAGCGTCTGGAGCTGATGACAGACTTGCCTAAAACTCCCAGTGGAAAACTGCAGAAATTCAAGTTGCGGGATGCCGCCAAAGGTTTTGGAGCAGAGGCATGAGCGTTGACGTTGTTGCGACCGAAGTCCATGGCCGGGTGGGTCTGATACGTATCCAGCGCCCCGAGGCCATGAACGCGCTCAATGACGCGGTGATGGATGGCATCGCCGCAGCATTGGACCAGTTCGCCAGGGACGCAGCCATTGGTTGCGTGGTGTTGACCGGATCCGAGAAGGCCTTTGCTGCAGGAGCCGATATTGTTGCCATGCAAAACATGGATTTTGCTGAGGCCTACAGCAGCGACTTCATCACCCGCAATTGGGAGCGCCTGCGCACCTTTCGCAAGCCGGTGATCGCGGCGGTCTCTGGCTTTGCGCTGGGGGGCGGCTGTGAACTGGCCATGATGTGCGACATGGTGTTTGCTGCGCAGTCGGCACGCTTTGGCCAGCCTGAGATCAAGATTGGGACGTTGCCGGGCGCTGGCGGTACGCAGCGTCTTCCGCGCGCAGTCGGCAAGGCCCTGGCGATGGACCTGTGCATGACCGGACGCATGATGAATGCCGAAGAAGCCTTGCGCGCGGGCCTGGTTTCGCGTGTTTTTGCCAACGACACGTTGCTGTCCGAAACGCTGGCGGTTGCGCAACAGGTCGCGGCCTATTCATTGCCCGCCTTGATGATGATGAAAGAGGCTGTGAATCGGGCGTATGAGTCGCCACTGAGTGAAGGCATCTGGTTTGAGCGTCGCATGCTGCACGCGAGCTTTGCACTGCACGACCAGAAGGAAGGAATGCGCGCCTTCGTCGAAAAACGCGCCCCCCAGTTTGTTCACCGTTAATGAAACTACTCATGCTCGAATTGTCCTGTTATCGGCATGAATCGTGGATTGAAGAACTGCGGTCACACCCACAAAATCCAGTCTGCATTGCACGCACCATGTGTTGCAAATGTGAATAGAAAAACGAGGAGAGAACTATGGCAATGGGGTGTGGTTGGGTGCGGTCATTGGCTTGCGGATCCGGGTGGCACTGAATGCACAGGCAATCGATATCTCCTGTCTGTATCGTGACCGGTGCAGCGGATGGAATCGGGCTGGCAACCAGCCAGTGCTTGGCAGAAGCCGGCTGGCAAGTCGCCTTGCTGGATCTGCGCGGTGATGCGGCGCAGGAACGCGCCGCAGCGCTGGGTCCACAGCATCGGGGCATCGCCTGCGATGTCAGCAATGCGGCCAGTGTCCAGTCTGCGGTAGACGCCGTGATTGTCCAATGGGGGCGTGTGGATGCGCTGGTCAATAACGCAGGTATTGGTGACCAGTCGGTCCCCACCCTGGAGCAATCACCAGAGGCTTTTGACCGTGTTCTGGCCGTGCATGTGCGCGGCACTTTTTTAATGAGTCAGGCGGTCTTGGCAGTGATGCAACAGCAGGAGCCTGATGCGCGCGGCAGCCGGGGAGCCATTGTCAACCTCGGGTCTATCGCAAGCGTGGGAGGCATACCGGGCCGCAATGCCTACAGCGCTGCCAAGGCCGGTGTTTTGGGGATGACCCGTGCCATGGCCTGCGAATGGGCACGCAAGGGCATTCGTGTCAACGCGGTTGCTCCGGGTTATGTGCGTACTGCGCTGGTGGCCGATCTCGCGCGCAAGGGTGCCCTTGATGCGCGAGGCATTGCCCATCGGACTCCTTTAGGCCGCATGGCCGATCCCATGGAAATTGCCGAAGTCATTGCATTTTTGGTGTCGTCCAAAGCCAGCTATGTCACCGGAGCCACGCTGGCGGTGGACGGAGGCTGGTCGGCCTTTGGTGCACCCGAAAGTGCCCTGTCCCCCCTTTAGGAGAAATCACGTGTTAACCATCAATTTGTTCAACGGGCTGGTCTATGGCGCACTGCTGATCGTGATGTGCTCCGGGTTGGCGCTCATCTACGGGCTGCGTCGGGTTGTGAATTTTGCACACGGCTCGCTGTACATGCTGGGGGCTTACCTCGGTTACTCCGTGGCATTGCAATCCAATTTCTGGGTGGCACTGATTGCCGCTCCGGCCATCATGGCGCTGCTGGGTGTGTTGCTTGACCGCTATGGCTTTCGCCTGCTGCAAGACCGAGATCCGCTGACCGTGGTGTTGGTGACATTCGGTTTGCTTCTGATCATTGAAGATTTTGTGCAGTCGGTGTGGGGTAAGAGCAATTTGTCTGTAGCAGCCCCCGCAGCGTTGAACACCACGGTCGACCTGTTCGGAACGCCGGTTCCGGCCTACCGGATCGCCGTTATCGGTGTCGGTGCGCTGGTGGCTCTGGGTTTGAGTCTGTGGTTGCGATATTCCAAGGTCGGTCTTTTTGTGCGCGCGGCCAGCACTGACCCCACCACGACGGCGATGCAAGGTGTGAATACCGATGCGCTGAGTGCGGGAGTTGTGGGTCTGGGTACTGCGCTGGCCGGACTCGCGGGAGTGGTGGCCGCCCCCTTCCTGTCGCTGTCACCCTCGATGAGCAGTGACGTGATCATTGACTCATTTGTTGTCGTGGTGATTGGTGGTTTGGGGTCGCTGGTGGGGGCCTTTGTGGCTGCCATGGTGCTGGGAATGATCCAGGCACTGGGGTCGGTGTACCTGCCCGACATCGCCGCTCTGCTGCCTTTTGCACTGATGGTGGTCGTTCTGATCTGGAAGCCTGCCGGATTCGCCGGTAGCCGTACCTGAGGAACCTATCCCCATGCGTATTCAAAACAAACTTGTGAAAACAGCCGCCGCTCTGGCGCTGGGTGGTGCGCTCGCGTTAGGGGTGACCTCCGGAACCCTGCTTTCGTTGCTGACGCAGGCGCTTATTTATG
>JBEEJM010000021.1:0-3803 GCA_041169205.1 Pseudomonadota bacterium
GCCACCAACAACTACAAAGCGGGTGAGTTGATCGGCGCCTACGCCAAGGCAGCCTTGAAAGGCAAGAAGCCCGTCATCGCTACCATGGACCTGTTCCCTGGCCACCCCGTGGGCGCGCAGCGTCACAACGGTTTCCTGGCCGGTTACGGCCTGAAGACTCTCGATGCCAAGAGCAATGAACTGGCCCAGCCCGCAGAAGTGGTTTGCATGGCTGACAGCTTCGGCGACGCAGCCAAAGGCCAGACCGGCATGGAAAACTGCCTGCAAAAGAACCCCAACATCAACGTGGTGTACGCCATTAACGAACCCGCTGCTGCCGGTGCCTACAAGGCTCTGAAGGCCGCTGGCAAAGAAAAAGAAGTGGTAATTCTGGGCGTGGACGGCATGTGCAGCAACGGTGTGGGCAACGTTGAAAAGGGTGTCATTGGTGCAACCAGCATGCAATACCCCTTGAAGATGGCTGCCATGGGCGTGGCCGCTGGCGTGCAGTACGCGAAAGACGGCAAGCGTCAAACCGGTTACACCGACACCGGTGTGGACCTGGTCGCAGCCAAGCCTATGACTGGCGTGAAGAGCATTGACACCAAGACCGCACGTGCACAGTGCTGGGGTGATTAATCAGCCTGCGACATTGACCTGAAATAGGCCTGCCGCGCTGGCAGGTCTCTTCCCCGAAAGCCCTGCACAACGGGGCTTTCGGCCCCCTCTCCCGTGCATTGTTATTGAAGCTCAAACCATGAACTCGCTCAAAGCCAAACTTCCTCCGATGGGAACTTTAGGTCCGGCCATAGCCCTGGTGCTGGCCTGTGCCTTCTTCTCGTTTCAGCATGAGAATTTTCTGACGCTGAAGAACTTCGCGTTAATTTTGCAGCAGGTCATGGTGGTAGGCACCATTGCGATTGGCCAGACGCTGATCATCCTGACTGCCGGCATCGACCTGTCCTGCGGCATGGTCATGGCCCTGGGCTCCATCGTGATGACCAAATTCGCAGCCGACTACGGTCTGAGCGCGCCAGTGGCCATCCTGTGCGGCATTGCCGCCACCACCTTGTTCGGTCTGATCAACGGCTTGCTGGTGACACGCGTCAAGCTGCCGCCCTTCATTGTGACGCTGGGCACCTTGAATATTGCCTTTGCCATCACCCAGTTGTATTCACGCGCGCAGACCATTACCAACATCCCCGACGGTATGAATCTGTTGGGCGACACCTTCACCTTTGGCGGTGCCATGGTGCCCTTTGGTGTGGTGCTGATGCTGGCACTGTACGTCGGCATGTGGATCTGGCTGCGTGAAACCGCACAAGGCCGCCACGTGTATGCCGTGGGCAACAGCCCTGAGGCCACCCGCTTGGCCGGTATTTCCACCGAAAAAGTGCTGCTGGGCGTGTATGTCCTGGCCGGCGTGTTCTACGGTATTGCCTCTGCGCTGACCGTAGCCCGTACCGGTGCCGGTGACCCGAATGGTGGTCAGACGGAAAACCTCGATGCCATCACCGCCGTGGTGCTGGGCGGCACCAGCCTGTTTGGTGGCCGCGGCATCATTCTGGGCACCCTGGTCGGCGCAATGATCGTGGGCGTGTTTCGCAACGGTCTGACGCTGATGGGCGTGTCCTCGGTGTACCAAATTTTAGTAACCGGTGTTCTGGTGATTCTGGCTGTGGCCACCGACCAGATGTCCCGCAAAGGAGCACGTTAATGAGCGCGCCAATGAGTACCCCTCAAATCGTGATGCAAGCCAAGGGCCTGGTCAAACGCTACGGCCAAGTCACCGCACTGGACGGTGCCGACTTTGAGCTGCGGGCAGGAGAAATCTTGGCCGTGATCGGTGACAACGGCGCGGGCAAATCCTCGCTGATCAAGTGCCTCTCTGGCGCCACGATTCCGGACGAAGGTGAGATTCAGCTCGACGGCAAGGTCATCCATTTCAGGAGCCCCATCGACGCACGCCTCTCCGGCATTGAAACGGTGTACCAGGATCTGGCCGTCGCGCCCGCCATGACCATCGCAGAAAACCTGTTCCTGGGCCGTGAAATTCGTCGCCACGGCCTGCTGGGCCTGCTCGGATTTATCGACAAGAAGAAGATGCTGGAAGAAAGCATTTCTCGTATGAACGACCTCAAGGTCGGCATCCGCTCCATGACGCAAGCGGTGGAAACGCTGTCGGGCGGTCAACGCCAGTGCGTGGCGGTAGGCCGTGCTGCGGCGTTTGCCCAACACGTGGTCATCATGGACGAGCCCACTGCAGCGCTGGGTGTGAAAGAAGGCAATATGGTGCTGGAGCTGATCCGCCGGGTGCGCGACAAGGGCCTGCCGGTGGTGCTGATCTCGCACAACATGCCCCACGTGTTTGAAGTGGCAGACCGCATCCACATTGCGCGTCTGGGCAAGCGTGCCGCCGTGGTCAACCCCAAGGTCATCAGCATGAGTGACACCGTGGCGGTGATGACCGGCGCCAAGTCCGTAGACGAACTGCCGCAAGAAGCGCTGGCCTGATCAACAAGCCCCCTTCGCAAACATAAAGAAGCCCGAACCGGCGACGGTTCGGGCTTTGCTTTTGAGTTACAGCCTTGCGCTATTTGCGTGCGGGTGAATCGTCCCTGCCGTTAGGCGTTGGGCCCTATCAAGGGTTGTTGCCCAATCGCCAACTGATGCGCTAAGACATAAGCGAAGGCTATGATGCCTGCATCCACCACTTCACGCTGTAGACATGTCCAACCTGGCCGAACAAATTCGCGAAGCACTGTCCATGTTTGCGCGCAGCGGCACAGAGCCAGCTTTGATTGGCGGCTTGGCGGTAGTTGCGCACCAGGTGGTGCGCGCAGCGGATGGGCTGGGCTTGCTTTACGCGCACCGTCCCCTCGCGCGCCGACTTCTAGCGCAGGCATCGGAACGCGATACCCCCATGGGCCGCATGCGCATCATCAGCGTCGAAGGGCTTATCGGCTTCAAACTGCAAGGCTTCGTGAACGATGCAACGCGAACGCGCGACTTGGACGATGCAAGTGCGGTGCTGGCGCGCGAAGCGGGGGTGCTTTTTCAGCAGCCGCTGGGTGACACGTCTGGGATCGACCCCATCGCCGAGTGGTTGAGCCTGATGGAGGTTGTGCAAATGCTTTGCCCTGTGTGGCCGGTACGTGACAGGCCCATGCAGGGCAACCATTGGAAAATATAAATAAAAAAGCCGCGCAGCCCTTACGGAATCTACGCGGCCAGCTACTAAATTTGTAGCAAATTCAGAGGCTTCTGATTTTACTTCCGTGCGGGTGGCACGTCCGTACAGCTCCCGTGCGCAATCTCCGCCGCCATCCCGATGCTCTCGCCCAGCGTCGGGTGCGGGTGGATGGTCTTGCCGATGTCCACCGCGTCCGCACCCATCTCAATCGCCAGCGCGATCTCGCCAATCATGTCACCCGCATGCGTGCCGACCATGCCGCCGCCCAGGATCTTGCCGTGGCCATGCGCTTCGGGTGAATCATCAAACAGCAGCTTGGTGACGCCTTCGTCGCGGCCGTTGGCAATGGCGCGGCCAGATGCGGTCCAGGGGAACAGGCCCTTCTTGACCTTGATGCCTTGGGCCTTGGCCTGGTCTTCTGTGAGGCCAACCCAGGCCACTTCGGGGTCGGTGTAGGCCACGCTGGGGATCACGCGCGCGTTGAACGCGGCAGCCGCCAGCTCGCAAGTAGACCCACCATCCAAGCGCCCCTGCAAAGCCCGAATCCTCACCGGTTCGGGTTTTTGCTGTCTGCTATCTGGTTTCACGGTATGAATAGATGTGTGTTGCGGCCAGTCGAGAATTGACCCCC
>JBEEJM010000022.1:0-4060 GCA_041169205.1 Pseudomonadota bacterium
CGGTGTAAAAGCTGGCGGGCACCTCGGCACCGCGCGCCTTGCGCACCAGCTCCACATGGTTGAGGTAGGCAGAGCCATCGGCCCACTGGTAAGCGCGTGGCAACGGTGCCATGCACTGCGCTGGATCGAACGGAAAGGCCTGGCGGGCACGCCCGGCGTTGAGCGCGTCATACACATCCTGCAACTGAGGTGAGAGGTAATTCCAGTCGTCCAGCACTTGTTGCAGGCGGTTGGCAATGTGGGACGCATACGCAGCCTGGGTCAGGTCGCGCGAGACCACGAGCAGTTGTCCGTCGCGGGAGCCGTCTTTGTAGGAAGCAAGTTTCATGGGGGCATTTTCGCGCGTTTTTTGGTGGGCCTTGTCCGCCTGTCTTACACTGAAAACGTTTAGCAGAACCGCACACCCCATTTTTCGTAAATCCCCGCATTGATGCCCCAGCCTTTGCCTTCATCCCCCTCCGAGTCCGCCCCCCGCGAGAGCGCCGCGCGCCGCCATGGGCGCGCGCTGGCGCTGCTGACGCTGGCGGTGGTGCTGGTCCACTGGGGGCTGCTGTATGGCCTGCCGCTGGCAGTGGCGGCCTACCAGGGGCGCGACGCCTCGATGTCCGTAGCGACAGATCAGCCGTTCATCACCCGCACCGTGACCCTGGACGCGCCGCTGCCTGCGCCACGGCCCACGCAGCCACCCGTGCCGACGGCTCCACGCATCCAACGTTTCACACAAAATACGCCTGTTCTCCCCGTGGATACTACGCAAGCAGCTATTGAAAACATAGCAAATTTGGCACCCGTCAATCCTGCACCTGCCACGCCAGACGTGCAAATCGCGGCGGCCAGCGCGATTCCAACACCGTCACCGGCAGCGGCCCGCTTGCCGGACGCCCAGGCGCTGCAAAACTATGCATTCCCCGGCTCGGTGCGCCTGAAGTACGACGTCAAGATCGAATACAAAGGCATCCCCGTCACCTTCAATGGGGAGTTGCTATGGTTGCACGACGGCAAGGCGTATGACGCACGGATGGAGATCAGCCTGGGCCTGATGGGCTCCATTGTGCAAACCAGCAAGGGGCAATTGAGCGCGCAGGGTCTGGAGCCCACCCGATTTGGCGACAAACGGCGCAGCGAAGTCGCGGCGCACTTTGAGCGCAACAAGGGCCTCGTGGTTTTCAGCGCCAATACGCCCGACACGCCCCTTTTGCCTGGTGCCCAGGACCAACTCAGCGTATTCATGCAGCTTGCATCCATGGTGGGCGGGGCTCCCAACCGGTTTCCTGAAGGGACACAAATACCGTTTCAAGCGGTTGGTCCACGGTCGTCTGAAGTCTGGACATTTGTCGTAGGAAGCCTGGAAACACTGGCTTTGCCGGGTGGCAGCATCAAAGCCATGAAGGTGTCTCGGCCGCCCGCCAACGAGTACTCACCGCGGGCAGAGGTGTGGCTTGCGCCTGAGCTGGCCTATATGCCGGTGCGTATCCGTCTGACAGAAGCCAACGGCGACATCGTGGACCAACAGTGGAGTTCCACTCAAAAACCCTGACCGGATATGACCGTAGGGTTACAGCGCCATGTAAATGCTGTTACTCTTGAAACCGGATCAAGTGCGCATACATGCATTGCAACCCAGGACACCCTACCGCCATGCAAACACTTTACGACTCTGAGACCTATTCCGTGACCCACATGCTGGCAAACGCCGAGGCGACTAGCCAGCATCCGTCCGGTGCCAGCAAACGCGAGACCACGCGCACCAGCACGCCCACGCTGGCACGCCACGGGTTCGAAATCGTCGACAAACGCAACGGCAAAGAGGTTTACCTCGATGGCTCATGGGCCGAGCTGTTTCAGCAGCGCATCATGGCCTGGCAGGTGAACACCCCCACCCAGGAAGAGGTAGAAGACACCCTGGAACAATACGCCGAGCTCGCCCAGAACCCGGTCATCGTGCACTAGTTAGCGGCGCTGGCCTTGGGCCAGCGGCATCAGGCCGTGTTCTATGGGTTGGGGTTGCTGCGACAATTCAACCACTATGCGTCAGACCTACATCCTCACCCTCTCTTGTCCAGACCGCCTGGGCCTGGTCCATGCGGTCTCCGGTTTTCTGCTGGAACGCGGCGGCAATATCGAAGAAGCCGCCCAATACAACGACCCCGACACCGGCCTGTTTTTTATGCGCGTGCAGTTCAGCTGTGCCCAGCTCACCCATGACGATTTGCAAACGCAATTGCGCATGTTTGCCACGCCCTACCAAATGCAATGGAGCTTGCACACCACGGCGCAGCCCATGCGCACCGTATTGCTGGTGAGCAAAGAAGGGCATTGCCTCAACGACCTGTTGTTCCGCTGGAAAAGTGGGCTGTTGCCTATCGACATACGCGCCATCATCTCCAACCACCGCGAGTTCTACCAACTGGCGGCCAGCTACAACGTGCCGTTTCACCACATACCGGTGACGGCTGCGACCAAAGCGCAGGTCGAGGCCAAGCAGCTAGAGATCATTGACGCCGAAGGGGCCGAGCTGGTGGTGCTGGCGCGCTACATGCAGATTTTGAGCAATGACATGTGCCGCAAACTGGCCGGCCGCGCCATCAACATCCACCACTCATTTTTGCCCAGCTTCAAGGGCGCCAAGCCCTACTACCAGGCACATGACCGGGGCGTGAAACTGATTGGTGCCACCGCCCACTATGTGACAGCCGACCTCGACGAAGGCCCGATCATTGAGCAAGACGTGGCCCGCGTGGACCACAGCAAAACCGTGGACGACCTCACCACCCAAGGCCGTGACACCGAGAGCCAGGTGCTAGCCCGCGCCGTCAAATGGCACAGCGAGCACCGCGTGCTACTCAACGGCCACAAAACGGTGATCTTTAAGTAAGGCCCCCACGCTCCACCGCAGCGCGGGTCGCTGCCCCCCCGAGGGGGTTAATTCCCTTGGGACGGCCCGGCGGGAAATTGCAGCGTCAAGCCGCCTTGGCTGGGGCGGTCACACCCATCTGGTCCAGCGCAGCGGCCAGGTGGCCTACGCTGCGCTCAATGTTGTGCAGTTTTTCCAGCCCAAACAAACCCACGCGGAAGGTGGAGAAGTCGGCCGGTTCGTCGCACTGCAGCGGCACACCTGCGGCGGTTTGCAAGCCCAGCGCCAAAAACTTTTTGCTGTTCTGCATGCCCGGGTCGGTGGTGTAGCTCACCACCACACCGGGTGCTTTGAAGCCTTCGGCGGCCACGCTGGTAATGCCACGGCTCTCGAACAAGGCACGTACCGCGCGCCCCAGTTCGATCTGCTCCGCACGCACTTTTTCGAACCCGTAGGCACGGGTCTCTTCCATCACATCGCGCAGGCGCGCCAGCGCGTCAGTCGGCATGGTGGTGTGGTACGCATGGCCACCGCCTTCAAAGGTTTCCATGATCTGCAGCCACTTCTTCAAGTCGCAGGCAAAGCTGGTGCTGGTGGTGCCGTCAATGGCGGCGCGGGCACGCGCGCTGAGCATCACCATGGCACAGGCCGGTGAACCGCTCCAACCTTTCTGCGGCGCGCTCACCAACACGTCCACGCCGGTGGCCTCCATATTCACCCACATGGCACCCGAGGCAATGCAGTCCAGCACCAGAAGGCCACCGACTTCGTGCACCGCATCGGCCACCTTGCGCAGGTAGTCGTCGGGCAGGATCATGCCGGCTGCGGTTTCCACATGCGGGGCAAACACCACGTCGGGTTTCTTGGCGCGAATGGTGGCGATCACCTCTTCCACCGGGCACGGAATCCACGGCGACTGCGCGCTGTCATTCGTGCGGCGGGCCTTGAGCACGGTGGACTCGACGGGAATGCTGCCCATGTCAAAAATCTGCGTCCAGCGGTAGCTGAACCAGCCGTTGCGAATCACTAAAGCCTTCTTGCCGGTGACAAACTGGCGTGCCACTGCCTCCATGCCAAACGTGCCGCTGCCGGGCACCAACACCGACGACTGCGCGTGGTACACCTCTTTGAGAATGCGTGAAATGTCCTGCATCACGCCCTGAAAGCGCTGCGACATGTGATTCAGCGCACGGTCGGTGTAGACCA
>JBEEJM010000023.1:0-4208 GCA_041169205.1 Pseudomonadota bacterium
CCGCCAATTAGCAATAGTTGGCGGCTTTACTTTTTAACGCAATTCTGCTTTGCGGCTGTCCAGCGGGGTGACAAAAGAGTTTTGTTCCCAGCCAGAGGTCAAACGGCTTTCTCCGAAATCGGACGAGTCGCTGAGATCGGCATCTAGCTTGGCGAGTTTGCTGTTGCGTTGGCGGGAAACGGCGGCTTGTAGGTTGTCGGCACTATTCTTGAAACGAGAGTCAAGATGGTCGCTTTCGGGGCGACGCAACGCCCGCTCACCCAAAAATGCCGTCCTGATTTGGGTTAAATGTGGCAGGTTGTCCGGGTCTACGATCCAGTAGTGGACGCCACATTGGGCCAACAAGCCGTGTTTAAGGGTTTGGTTGCTCATGGACAGACCTCGGCGGCCCGCCACATCGACGCAGCCAATCACCTTGCCGTCCATGCCACACACGGTGAATGTGCAGTACACGCCGTTGAGCAGTTGGTACCAATGGGTAGCCTCTTGCATGTCGGCTGGTGCGGTGAATCGGGTGACGGGGAGTTTGACCAAAATCTGCTGGTCGAACATGATTTTGGCAAGCCAAATCCACACGCGGCGCTCGGCCGTGTTGACCAGAGGGCGCCGCTTGAGCGGCCACTCTTTGGGGATGCGGCGACTTTCGCGCTTCACCACTTTGTTACGCCAGTACAGCAGGGTCGCCCCCATCACCATACCGATCAGAAAAGAAATAATCATCCATCCGTCCCGAAAATTTGGTCGTAACTCTTTGTAACGGTACGTTTTCCCAAAGCTTAAGTTTACAGTGACTTGATTGCAATGGGTGTGCGTTTGTCTTGCCAGATAAGCCGCTGGTCAGCAGACAACGGGTCGCGAACGTGGGGGATACAGGCTAACCAGCGGCCTGCGCCTGCGATACTTGGGCTATGCAGCTTCAAGAAATTCTCTATTCACAGGGCTTTGGCACGCGCCGCGTCTGTGCCGGTCTGATTCAGCAGGGTTTGGTCCAGGTTTATGAGCCAAATGACGCTGTAGCCCCCGTGCTATGTGCGCAGGCAGCTACAGAATTTGTAGCAAACGGATTGCGTTTTCGGGTACAAGGCGTTGACTGGCCTTACCAGGAAAAGGCCTATGTGATGCTGCACAAGCCTACGGCGACCGAGTGTTCGCAAAAACCGTCCACTTACCCCAGCATTTACACCTTGCTGCCGTCACCGCTGCGCTTGCGCCCGCAAAAGGCCGCTGTGCAGGGGGTACAGGCGGTCGGACGGCTCGACCAGGACACCACGGGTTTGCTGCTGCTCACCGACGACGGCAAGTTCATCCACCGCATGAGTTCACCCAAGCACCACGTGCCCAAGGTGTACGAGGTGACGGTGAAGCACCCACTGGATGCCAAACAGGTGCAAAAACTGCTCGACGGTGTGGTGCTGGACGACGACCCCAAGCCTGTGCGGGCCGCGGCGTGTGAGGCGGTGGGTGAGTTTCATTTGCGCTTGACACTGACCGAAGGCAAATACCACCAAGTCAAGCGCATGGTGGCCGCGGTGAGCAACCGGGTGGAGGGCTTGCACCGCTCGCAGATTGGCGGCCTGGTGCTACCAGCCGACCTGGCTCCTGGGCAATGGCGTTGGCTGAGCGCAGCCGATTTGGCGTTGATTGCCGGATAACGTTCGACCTGCGTCACCACGCCCTTCATGGGCTCGGCGTGCCGATTGGCCGTAGTCAGCGGCTCGGTACACTTGCAGCGTTCTTGTAAAGCGACTATCTGTGAAAATTATTGTTCGAATTCTGGCGGCGTGCGCCGCTATGTGGGGTGTGGGCGTGACCACGTTGGTTTACGCAGGCACTGCGCCTGTGTTTGTGCTGAATTCCCTGGAAGCCAGCATCAGCGTGATTGACCCTGTCACCTGGACTGAAACGAAGCGCATCCCCACGGGCAAAGAGCCCCACCATCTTTACCTCACCCCCGACGAAAAATCGCTGATCATTGCCAATGCCTTGGGCGACACCCTGCTGTTTGTGGACCCCCGCACTGCAGAAGTGCAACGCACCGTGCGCGGTATTTTGGACCCTTACCAACTGCGGTTTTCACCCGACATGAAGTGGTTTGTGACGGCGGCCAACCGACTCAACCACCTCGATATTTACCACTGGAATGGCACTGACTTGACCTTGGCCAAGCGCATTTCCACCGGAAAAACCCCCAGCCACGTCTGGATTGACAGCACCAGCACCCGGCTGTACTCCACCATGCAAGACAGCGATGAGCTGGTGATGGTGGACTTGCCCACCCAAACCCTGAAGTGGCGCGCCAAAACAGGGGCCATGCCCGCCGACGTGTTTGGCACCCCGGATGACAAGTTTCTGCTGATAGGCCTGACCGGAGGCACCGGTGTCGAGGTCTATGACGTCACTGGCGACGCCCCCAAGCTGGTTAAAACGATTCCCACAGGCGCAGGTGCGCACGCGTTTCGCGGAGTGGGCGACAAGCGCCATGTGTTTGTGAGCAATCGTGTGGCCAACACCATCAGCAAGATCGACTACCAGACCATGACTGTGGTGGCCCAATACGACGCACCGGGTGGCCCTGATTGCATGGACGTGTCGCCGGATGGGCGTACCCTCTACGTGGCCTCCCGCTGGGCCCAGCGCATGACCGTGATTGACACGAGTACGGGCAAGATTGTCCAGCGCGTCAAGGTGGGGCGTTCGCCGCACGGTGTTTGGACGTTAGACCATGCTGCGCGTCAATAAGTTGTCGTTCCGACTCCCAAAAATTGCTATTGTTTTAATAGCTTCTTGCGCATATTCCACGGGGGCTACAGCCCAATCTTCCTGTAAAAATCCGGTGTACCTGACGTTTGACACCGGGCACATGGAAGTCGCTCCCTTGATTGCCGATGTGCTGCGCCGCCAGCAGGTCAAAGTCACTTTCTTTGTGGCCAATGAGCGCACCAAAACCGGCGACGGCAGCCTGGGCAATGACTGGGCGACCTGGTGGAAAGCGGTGGCAGCACAGGGCCACGAATTTGCCTCCCACACCTATGACCATGTGGTCTGGCGTGGCGACCTCAAGGGAGTCAAGCCTACCTTTCGCATGCAGCCCACGGCGGGCGCGTTTGAAGGCCGCGAATTCACCTGGGATGCCGCCAAATACTGCGAGCAGATCAACCATGCGGCCGAGCGCATCCAGGACTTCACGGGGCGCAAGCCACTGCCACTGTTTCGGGCCCCCAGCGGCAAAACCTCGCCACGGTTGTTGGAGGTGGCCAAAGCCTGTGGTTATGCCCACGTAGGCTGGGCCGATGCGGGCTTTTTGGGTGACGAGCTGCCCAGCGAAAAGTTCAGCAACGACGCGCTGCTGAAAAAGGCGTTGCGCGATATACGCGGTGGCGACATTCTGATGGCCCACCTGGGCATCTGGTCACGCAAAGACCCCTGGGCCCCGGCCAATCTGGAGCCGCTGATCGTCGGGCTGAAAGAGCGCGGTTTCTGTTTTGAAACCTTGCGCAACCACCCGGCGTACCAGCCGTGGATTGCCGCTCACGGCGGATAAGACGACCCTTGGACGCACTGGCAGAACTGTTTTCGCAGTTGCAACTTTGGCTGTTTGAGTCGGTGGTGCAGCCGCTCATGTTTGCCGCCGAGTTAGGCAGCCGCCTGGAAGACGGTTTTTCCGCCACCGGCTGGCTGCTGGTGGGTTGCCTGCAGCTGCTGGTCATGCTGCTGGTGATTGGCCCCCTGCAAAAGTGGCGGCCTGTGGAGGCGCTAACCGACCGTTCTGCGGTGCGGGTGGATGTGCTCTACACCCTGATTCACCGGTTGGGCCTGTTTCGGGTGGCGATGTTTTTCACGCTGGACCCGGTGTTTGACGAAATTTTTTCGCATTTGCGGGTGGCTGGCGTTGCCACTTTCCATCTGGATGGTTTGTGGCCTGGCGTGAGCGACACACCGTGGGTCAGCTTTTTGTTGTACCTGGTGGTGTTTGATTTTCTGCAATACGCCATTCACCGGGGGCAGCACCAGTTTGCGTGGTGGTGGCGGCTGCATTCACTGCACCACTCGCAACGCCAGATGACGATGTGGACGGACAACCGCAACCACCTACTGGACGATGTTCTGCGCGACATGATTGTGGCGGTGGTGGCGCAGGTGATCGGCATTGCCCCAGGCCAGTTTGTGGCGGTGGTGGCGCTGATGCAATTGTGCGAAAACCTGCAGCA
>JBEEJM010000024.1:0-5279 GCA_041169205.1 Pseudomonadota bacterium
TGACTTCTTCGGCTTTTTCGCGCGATTTGAGTTCTGTTTCGCGTGCCGTGGCGGTGAAAAACAAGTCTTGCCACAAGTTGGTTCGGCGGTGGGTGTGCCGACCAATCAGCAGGTTGTGCAAGACACTGGCGTGCTCAAACAGCTCGATGTTTTGAAAGGTGCGGGCAATGCCCAGCGACGCCACGTTTTGCGGCGGCTGGTCGGTCAGTTTGATCATGCCCTGCGGGCCCGCATAGTCAATTTCCCCGCTGGTGGGCGTGTAGATGCGGCTGATCAGGTTGAACACTGTGGTCTTGCCCGCACCGTTGGGACCAATCAGGGTGAACACCTCGCCTTGCTTGACGTCAAAGCTCACCTTGTTGACCGCCAGTACGCCACCAAAGCGGACGCTCAGGTCTTTTGCAGAGAGTAAAAAATCAGTCATTTCAAGCGGTCCGATTTCTGGAATGACTTCTGCCGCTTGAACATGCCTTTGCGGTAGAACGGAAACATCTGCAGGTAGGTGCGGATCTTCAGCCACCGGCCGTACAAGCCCATGGGCTCAAACAACACGAACGCGATCAGCACCACGCCATAGACCAAGCCTTGTAGGCCTGGCGCTTGGCCAATGGCGGCGGGCAGGTAGTCTTTGATCAGCGATATCGCCTGGGGCATGGTGATGAGAAAAATCGCGCCCAAGAAGGCTCCGTGCACCGAACCCACGCCGCCAATGACCACCATCAAGAGCAAGTCAATGGACTGCAAAATGTTGAACTGGTCGGGCGAGATGAACTGCAGCTTGTGGGCGTACAGCGCGCCTGCAATACCGGCCAGCGCGGCCGAAAGCGCAAACGACAACGTCTTGTAATACGCCAGGTGGATGCCCATGCTCTGGGCCGAAATTTCCGAGTCCCGAATCGCCACAAAGGCGCGCCCCGTGGGGGAGCGCAGCAAATTGAGAATGGCCAGGGTCGCGAAGACCGTGATCACCAAGCACAAGAAATAAAACTGCTCGCCGCTCTCTAGCACCACGCCAAAGATGTCGGGCTTCTTGATGTGAATGCCCGCATTGCCACCGGTGACCGACTCCCAGCGCGCCAGCACTTCTTCCACGATGAAGCCGAACGACAGCGTGGCAATGCCCAGGTAAATTCCCTTCACCCGTAGCGCGGGCAAGCCCACCACCAGGCCCACCGCGCCAGACAGGCCGGCCGCGCACGCCAACGCAATGGGAAACGGCACGCCCATATTGGTCAGCACCGCGTGGGTGTATGCGCCCACCCCCAAAAAGGCCGCGTGCCCCATAGAAAACAGGCCGGTAAAACCTGCCAGCAGCATCAACCCTAAACCAGCGATGGAGTAGATCAATACAAAGGTGAGTTGTGCCAGCCAGTACTCGGCAAACAACCAGGGTGCGGCAACCAGCAACAGCATAAGCGCGCTGTACCAGAACACATGGCCGCCGTGTTTGGCAAGCTTGATATCTTGCGCGTAATCGGTTTTGAAAATGAAGCGCATGTCAGACTTTCTTGCGCAGCTTTTCGCCAAACAATCCGTTGGGTTTAACCATCAGCATGACCAGCACGACGATGTAGGCCGCCGTGTCCTTGAAACCATCGGGCAGGTAGAAGCCCGAGAGCGATTCCACAATGCCGATCACCAGGCCGCCCACAATGGCCCCCGGCAGGCTGCCAAAGCCACCTACCACCGCCGCAGGAAAAGCCTTGAGCCCAATGAAGCCCATGTTGGCATGCACAAAGGTAATGGGTGCCAGCAGCAGGCCCGCGACGGCCGCCACCGCAGCGGCCAGACCCCAGGCAATGCCGTTGAGCCGCTTCACCGGAATACCCATGTAATACGCAGCCAGTTGGTTCTGCGACGCGGCCTGCATGGCAATGCCCAACTTACTGTAACGAAACAGGGCAAACAGCACAACGCACAGGACCGCGGTCGCGCCAATCACCGCCATGTGTTCTACGTTGAGCACCAGCGCGCCAACGCCCATGGCGTCGCCGCCGATTTTCCAGATCTCGTCTTTGTAGGGCACGGGCAGGGCCTGGGTGTCGGTGCCAATGCCGGGAATCATGGTGATCAAGCCGCGCGCCACGTAGCCGATGCCAATGGTGAGCATGACGATGGAAAACGCGGGCTGGCCCAGGATAGGCCGAATGACCAGACGCTCCAGCAGCATGCCAAAGGCGGCCATGGCGGCGATGGAGCTCACCACCGCCAACCAGTAGGGAAAGCCCAGCATGGTCATGCCCACCAGGCCGCAAAACGCGCCCAGCATCATGAGTTCACCCTGCGCAAAACTAACGGTCTCGGTGGCCTTGTAAATCAGCACAAAGCCCAGGGCGATCAAACCGTAGATGCACCCCTGTGCCACCCCGCTGATCACCAGTTGAAGAAACTGCACGCTGTCTCCTGTCATTCTTGTTGGTCGGTTATAGCCTGCGCACCTCGAATCGTTGATAGGGTTGTCACTGATTTCCCTGTCTCGGGTGGGACTATTTAATGGCCCGCATGAAACCAGCCGTCCAAGTGCATCCGCGTGGTGCCATCACCATCGTTACGCTCAATCGCCCGGATGTCCGGAACGCGGTGGACGCTGATACCGCTTGCCAGTTGCATGAGGCTTTCATGGCCTTTGATGCGGATGACCACGCCCGCGTGGCCGTGTTCCATGGGGCGCACGGACATTTTTGCGCGGGCTGGGATTTGCAGGCCGGAGCCAAGCTGGCGCAAACCGAGGCTGACGCCACAGCGATGTTCGCCAATCTCAATTTTTCAACCGATGCCTATGCACAGCCAGTGCCTAACGCAGGTCCGCCTGGGCCGATGGGCCCCACGCGCCTGATGCTGGGCAAACCGGTGATCGCTGCGGTGAGTGGTGCAGCCGTGGCCGGGGGCATGGAGCTGGCCTTGTGGTGCGATATGCGGGTGATGGAAGCTGACGCTTACTTTGGCGTCTACTGCCGCCGCTTTGGCGTGCCGCTGATTGATGGCGGCACGGTGCGCCTGCCCCGACTGATCGGGATGGGCCACGCCATGGACTTGATTCTCACCGGGCGCAAGGTGGACGCCACCGAAGCACTGGCCATGGGCCTGTGCAACCGCGTGGTGCCACAGGGCACCAGCCTGGAAGCGGCAGTCGCCCTGGCCGAGCAAATTGCAGGGTTTCCTCAGGCCACCATGCGGGCCGATCGGGCCAGCGCCTATGCGCAGTGGGACCTGGACCTGCCCCATGCGCTGCACCAGGAATGGGAGCGCGGCAAGCAGTGCATTGCGCAGGGGCTAGAAGGCGCAGCGCAATTCTCGGCAGGGGTCGGTCGACACGGAAAATTTTAAGCAAAACAGGGCCCAAGCCCCCGTGGAACCTGCGCAGATAGCTATTGTTTTTGTAGCAAACCTGGTGCTTAGTCCAGCGCCACAATGGCCTGGGCGCGGTGCCGGGTTGCTTCGATCAGCCGGGCGTTGGGCTCGTCGGTGCTGGCCACCCAGTCCACCGCCTCCTGGCGTGAGCGGCCAAACTGCATGTGGCGTGCCACCAGTCGCTCCAGCCGCAGGGCGGGGGCCACGTCCACGTACCAAACTTCATCCAGATGCTGCCCCACAGCGCCCCAACCGTGCTGCTCCAGCAGCAAATAGTTGCCCTCGGCAATCAGCAACTTGGTGGAAGCCTCGATGGGGATGGCCCCCGCGATGGGCTCTTCGATTTCCCGGCGGAACTCCGGTGCGTAGACCGTCTCGGGTGCGGTTTGCTGGCGCAGTCGCTGCAACAACGACACATAGCCCGCGCTGTCAAATGTGTCTGGCGCGCCCTTGCGCTGGGCACGCCCCAAGCGTTGCAATTCGACATTGGCCAAGTGGAACCCGTCCATGGGCACCACTTGCGCCACGTTGGGAAAGGCGTGGCAAAGTTGCTCCGACAGGGTCGACTTGCCGGCACCGGGCGGGCCGACGATACCCACAATGGTCCGTGGGCCGCGCGCTACTAAGGCGCGTGCGCGCTGCACGGCCTGGTCCAACGTCAGTGGGTATTGCATGGTGTGCATGGCCAAACGAGGGTTTAGGGCTTGGGAATGTCGCGTGGACGGCCGTCGTCGCCAATCGCCACGTAGGTCAGACTGGCCTCGGTGACCTTGATGTACTGGCCCTGGGTGCGGTATCGCTCGGCGTACACGCCTACTTTGACCGTGATCGAGGTCTTGCCAATGCGGCTGACCTTGGAGAAAAAGCTCAAGATATCGCCCACCCGCACCGGATGTTTGAAGATGAATTCGTTCACCGCCACCGTAGCCATGCGCCCCTGCGTGTAGCGTGCGGGCACCACCGAGCCGGCCAGGTCCACCTGGGCCATGACCCAGCCACCAAAAATATCGCCATTGGCGTTGCAGTCCGCTGGCATGGGGATGACCTTGAGTACCAGTTCCTCGTCGGTGGGCAACTGGACGCTTGCAGGGCTTGCATTGGTAGACATGGGCACAATCCTCAGTTAAGTAACTAAAAGAATTGTCGCCCATGCGCCCTTCCGGCCACACCGCCATTGCCCTTCCCGCCGAAGCGGCCTCTTCCAGCACCCCGCAGAAGTCGGACTGGGAGACGCTACAGCGCCTGTTCCCCTACCTGTGGGTCTACAAATGGCGCGTGATCGCCGCCTTGCTGTTCATGGTGGGTGCCAAGTTTGCCAACGTGGGCGTGCCGCTGCTGCTCAAAAATCTGGTGGACGCCATGACGCTCAAACCGAGCGACCCCGCTGCGCTGCTGGTGGTGCCGGTGGCACTGTTGATTGGCTATGGCGCGCTGCGCTTGTCGACCTCGCTGTTTACCGAGCTGCGCGAGCTGGTGTTTGCCAAGGCCACGGCCGGGGCCTCGCGCAGCATTTCGTTGCAGGTGTTTCGCCATTTGCACGCTTTGAGCCTGCGCTTTCACCTGGAGCGGCAAACGGGTGGCCTGACCCGCGACATTGAGCGCGGCACGCGCGCGGTCAACTCGCTTATCAGCTACTCGCTGTACAGCATCGTCCCCACGCTCATTGAGGTAGCGCTGGTGCTGACCCTGCTGGCGGTGAAGTTTGATGTCTGGTTTGCCTGGATCACCATTGGTGCACTGGTGTTCTACATTGCGTTCACCATCACCGTGACCGAGTGGCGCACTCAGTTTCGCAAGAAGATGAACGAGTTGGATTCGACCGCCAACAGCCGTGCCATCGACTCGTTGCTGAACTTCGAGACGGTCAAGTATTTCAACAACGAAGAGTTCGAAGCCCAGCGCTACGACCACAACCTGGAGCGCTACCG
>JBEEJM010000025.1:0-9181 GCA_041169205.1 Pseudomonadota bacterium
GGTTTGGCGCGTCACGTAAATCGAGCCCTTGGGGCCGAGCATGCCGGGCGCAAACGGCGCCACCGGGCCCGAGGCATTGCCAAAGCTGGCCATCAGGCCAAAAGGTGCGAGGCAGTCCAGCGATTTGTCCCAGGTGTCTTTGCCCACCGAGTCGTACACCACCTTGACGCCTTTGCCGCCAGTGATGTCTTTGACCCGGGCCAAAAAGTCTTCTGCTGCGTAATTGATAGCATGCTGCGCACCATTGGCGAGGGCTAGCGCGCACTTTGCCTCTGAACCGGCGGTGCCAATCAGGCGCAGGCCCAGCGCTTTGGCCCACTGGCAGGCAATCAAACCCACGCCGCCGGCAGCGGCGTGGAACAGCACAAAGTCGCCTGCCTGCAAACCGCCTTGGGGCAAGGTGCGCTTGAGCAAATACTGCGCGGTCAGGCCCTTGAGCATCATGGCCGCGCCGGTGTCAAAGTCGATGGAGTCAGGCAGTTTGCACACGCACTTGGCGGGCATCACACGCACTTCGCAGTAGCTGCCCGGTGGCTGGCTGGCGTAGGCTGCACGGTCGCCCACTTGCAGGTGCGTTACGTTCTCGCCCACGGCCTCGATCACGCCCGAGGCTTCCATGCCGAGTTGCACAGGCAATTGCATGGGGTACAGGCCGGTGCGCTGGTACACATCGATGTAGTTCAGTCCCACCGCCTTATGGCGTATGCGGATTTCTCCAGGGCCAGGGTCACCCACCGTCACCTGCACCAGTTGCAGTTGTTCGGGGCCGCCGTGTTGGGCAATGTGGATGGCGCGCGAAGTCGTCTGGGTCATGTGTCTATCTCCTTGGGGTCGCCATGGTGCCATGAAATACCCCTGCGCGCTGACGCAGGGGCAACACCCACGGTACAGTGCAGCGTCCATGACGCTGCACCTCACCCCCAAGACCATTCTGCTGCTAACCCTGCCCCCGCTGATGTGGGCCGGCAACGCCGTGGTGGGCCGCATGGTCAGCGACATGGTGCCACCCATGACGCTGAACCTGCTGCGCTGGTTACTGGCCTTTGTGCTGCTGCTGCCCCTGGCCGCGCCCGTGCTGCGCCGGGACAGTGCCATGTGGCCTTACTGGCGGCGCTTTAGCCTGCTGGGGCTCCTTAGCGTGGGGCTGTACAACGCCTTGCAATACCTAGCGCTGCACACCTCCACGCCCATCAACGTGACGCTGGTGGCTTCCAGCATGCCGATGTGGATGCTGCTAACGGGCCGGCTGTTTTTTGGTGCGCCAGTGCATGGGCGGCAACTGGTGGGTGCTTTGCTGTCCATCTGCGGTGTGGTGCTGGTGCTGTCCCGGGGCGACTGGAATACGCTCATGCAGGTGCGCCTGGTCACGGGTGACGTCTACATCCTGATGGCCGCCGCCGTGTGGTCGTACTACAGCTGGATGCTGTCGGAGGTCGGCAAAGAGCCTACCGCCATCCGCGCCGACTGGGCCGCGTTTTTGATGGCGCAAATAGTTTTTGGCCTGGCCTGGTCGGCCCTGTTTGCAGGCGGCGAATGGCTGCTGACCGACGCGCACCTGAAGTGGAACTGGGCACTGGCGGCAGCGGTGCTGTTTGTGGCGGTAGGCCCCGCGCTGGTGGCCTACCGTTGTTGGGGCGACGGCGTGCGGCTGGCGGGGCCATCGGTGGCGAGCTTTTTTTCTAACCTGACGCCGCTGTTTGCAGCGCTGCTGTCTACCTTGCTGCTGGGCGACGTGCCACACGGATACCACGCGCTGGCGTTTGTATTGATCGTGGGCGGCATCGTCATTTCCACCCGACGCAGCACGCCCCGCTAAATTGCGGGCGGGCTAAAAAGTTCCGGGGTACGCGCCGCCGTCGACCAGCACGTTTTGGCCAGTCATGTAGCCCGCCTGCTGGCTGCACAAGAAAGCACACACTTGACCAAATTCCTGTGGCGTGCCGTAGCGGCCCATCGGAATCTGGGCTTGTTGCGCCCGGCGCACTTCCTCCACGGTTTGATCGGTCTTCGCAGCCATGGCTTGTACGACGACGGCGATGCGGTCGGTGTCGAACTTGCCCGGCAACAGGTTGTTGATGGTCACACCCTTGGCCGCCAGGCTGGAGCGTGCCACCCCGGCCACAAAGCCCGTCAGGCCGCTGCGTGCGCCGTTGGACAGACCCAAAATATCGATCGGTGCTTTGACCGCGCTGGAGGTGATGTTGACGATACGCCCAAAGCCCCGCGCCGCCATGCCGTCGACCGTGGCCTTGATCAACGCAATGGGCGTGAGCATGTTGGCATCGACCGCTTTGATCCAGGTGTCACGGTCCCAGTCGCGAAAGTTGCCGGTGGGTGGGCCGCCCGCGTTGGTAACCACGATGTCGAAGTCTGAGCGCATGGCAAACACCGCCGCGCGCCCGGCCTCCGTGGTGATGTCTTGGGCACAAAACAGCACGCTAGCCCCCGTGAAACCTGCGTGAGTAGCTATTAAATTAGTAGCGGCCTGCGCCAATGCATCGGCCCCGCGCGCCACCAGCAGCACATTGACGCCCTCTTGGACCAACGCCTGCGCACAGCCTAGCCCCAAGCCTTTGCTGGCACCGCACACCAACGCCCATTTACCTTTGAGACCCAAATCCATAGCAACACTCCTTGTCGAAAAAAATAGTTTGCGTTGAAGCACTCAGTGCTTGGCGCGGCTGACCACAAAGACGCCCGCCACCACCAGCACCGTACCCGCCACGACCCAGCCGGTGAACGGCTCGCCCAGCAGCAGCACGCCCATGGTGATCGTGGACATGGGGCCCACCATACCCACCTGCGCGGCCAACCCCGAGCCAATGCGCTCAATCGCCATCATGACCATCAGCACCGGCACCACCGTGCACACCGTGGCGTTGAGCACCGACAGCCACACCACCTCGGGCGCGACCGCCGCCAGGCTGCCCAACGGCCGCAACAGCAAAAACTGCCCAATGCACAGCGCGCAGGCCACGCTGGTGGCCAGCCCCACCAGCCGCAGCGAACCCAGCCGTTGAACCAACTCGCCGCTGTACGACAGGTAGATCGCGTAACTCACCGCACTCAGTAATACCAGCAGCGAGCCCAAGGCCACATCCGTACCGGTGAGCGTGATCTCGTGGCCAAACACCAGCAGCACGCCGCTGTAGCTAATCGCCATGCCAACCGCTTGATGGCGGCCTATCTTGCGGCCGTACAGCACCAGCCCCAGCAGCAAGACCAGCGTGGGGTTGAGGTACAAAATGAGGCGCTCCAGCGAGGCGCTGATGTAGGCCAGCCCCGCAAAATCCAGGTAGCTGGCCAGGTAGTAGCCCGTCACCCCCAGCCCAACCACGCCCATCCAGTCCTTGCGCGTTAAGACCACAGGGGCCACACCGTTCTTGGGGCGGCTGGTCCACCAGGCAATCGCCAGAAAAAACGGCAATGCCAAGAGCATGCGCAACATCAGCAGCGTCACCGCGTCGACGCCATAGCGGTAGGCCAGCTTGACGATGATGGCCTTGCCACTAAAAGCAATCGCACCCAAGACTGCCAGTAGCAAACCACTTGCTATTGATTTAGGAGCTGCTTGCGCAATAGACATGGGGGCTAAGGGCTATTTTTACTTAAAAACACGGGCTAGGCGCTGCACCGCAACGACACCCGCCAGCACCGCCGCACCGGCCACCACACCCACCAGCATGTCGGGAATGAACGGCACACGGACCCACTCCACCGCGTGGTGCAAAAACGGCAGCCCATGCAACAAAATGCCGCCACCCACCAGAAACATGGCAATGGTTCCCACCACCGACAGCAGCTTCATCAAACTCGGGGCCGCGCCCAGCATGCCGCGCCCCACCGCTTGCGTGGCTCGCGCCGCCATGCCCGCTCCGGGTCTGCGGCTCAGGTACAGGCCCGCGTCGTCAATCTTCACAATGCCGGCCACCAAGCCGTAGACACCCACCGTCATCACCAGGGCAATGGCAGATAACACCGACAACTGGGTCAGCCATGGGCTGGTCTGCACTGTGCCCAGGGTGATGGCAATGATTTCGGCCGACAGCACGAAGTCGGTACGAATCGCACCTTTGATCTTGTCGCGCTCCAGCGCAACAAAATCCACTGCCGGGTCGGCCAGGGCTTGCATCAGCGCCTTGTCGTGCGCCACGTCTTCGGCACCGTGGCCCAAATATTTGTGAGCCAGCTTCTCGAAGCCTTCAAAGCACAGGTAAGCGCCACCCACCATCAGCAAAGGCGTCACCGCCCAGGGTGCCAACGTGCTCAACAACAGAGCCGTGGGCACCAGGATCAGCTTGTTCACCAGCGAGCCCTTGCACACCGCCCACACCACCGGTAGCTCACGGTCAGCGGCCACTCCGGCCACCTGCTGCGCATTGAGCGCCAGGTCATCGCCCAATACCCCAGCGGTTTTTTGGGCTGCTACTTTGGTGAGCAGGGTAATGTCGTCGAGCACCGTAGCGATGTCGTCAATCAGTGCAAGGAGGCTGGTGGTCATGGGTCATAATTTAACAGCCATGCCGCACAACCCACCCGCCCCCACCTTTGCACCCACCGTGCTGGATGTGGAGGCTTCGGGGTTTGGCCGCAACAGCTACCCCATTGAAGTGGGGTTTGTGCTCCCCGATGGCCACACCTACTGCACGCTGGTGCGCCCCGAACCGCAATGGACCCATTGGGACGACAAAGCAGCCGCCCTGCACCACATCACCCGTGCGCTGCTCGAGCAGCGCGGCCAGAGCGCCGCCAGCGTGGCACAAAAACTCAACGCCGACTTGCGTGGCCAAACGGTGTACTCCGACGGTTGGGCCAACGACTACTCGTGGCTGGGCGCGCTGTTTGACGCCGCCGACATGTCACCGGCTTTCAAACTGGAAAACCTGCGCCTACTCCTGAGCGAGGAAGACGCCGACCGCTGGCACACCGTCAAAGCCCAGGTCAGCACCGAGCGCGGCGCACAACGCCACCGCGCCAGTTCGGACGCCCGCCTCCTGCAACTGACCTACCAACGCCTGCGCAGCGCCGCCTGATTGCGCCCCAGAGTGGTGCAGTAACATGCGCGATTCGAATAAAACATGGAGACGGAATGGCCACCACCTTGCACCGCGTCGCAATCAGCAGCACTGGGCTGTTCACCCCCCCGCACACCATTACCAACGCTGAGTTAGTGGCGTCGTTCAACCAGTATGTGGCGCTGCAAAACACCGAGCACGCGGCCGAGATCGCCAATGGCACCTACACCGCGCTGACCGCGTCCAATGTCGAGTTCATTGAAAAAGCGTCGGGTATCCAGCAGCGCTATGTGATGGACAAGGCCGGTGTGCTCGACCCGCACCGCATGCGCCCCCGCTTTGCAACGCGCCCCGATGGCGAGCTCTCCATGATGGCGGAAATCGGCGTCAAGGCTGCGCAAGACGCGCTGCAAAAAGCCGGCAAAACCGCTGCCGATGTCGATGGCCTGATCTGTGCCGCCGCCAATATGCAACGCGCCTACCCGGCCATGGGGGTCGAAATTCAAACCACGCTGGGTGTGAATGGATTTGCCTTCGACATGAACGTGGCCTGCTCGTCGGCCACGTTCGCGCTGGAGATGGCTTACAACGCCGTGCGCTGCGGCTCGGCCCGCGCCATTTTGGTGGTCAACCCCGAAATCACCTCGGCCCATCTGGCCTGGAAAGACCGCGACTGCCACTTCATTTTTGGCGACGTGTGCACCGCCATGCTGGTGGAGCGCCTGGACCTGGCCCCCGCCGGTGCGTTTGAAGTGCTGGGCACCAAGCTGCTCAGCACCTTTAGCAACAACATTCGCAATAACGCAGGCTTTATGTCACGCGCCGAAGACCGCGACCCGGACGACCGTGACCAGTTGTTCCGCCAAGAGGGCCGCAAGGTGTTCAAAGAGGTTTGCCCCATGGCCGCAGACCACATTGCCACGCACCTCGCGGCGCACGGCTACACGCCGCAGGATGTGCGCCGCTTCTGGTTGCACCAGGCCAATTTGTCAATGAATCAGTTTATTGGTCGCAGGCTGCTGGGGCGCGATGCCACGCTGGACGATGCGCCGGTGATTCTGAATGAATTTGCCAACACGGCATCCGCCGGTTCCATCATCGCGTTTCACCGCCACAAGGCCGACATCCAGGCCGGTCAGGTGGGGGTGATTTGCTCGTTTGGCGCGGGCTACTCGATTGGCAGCGCCGTCGTAAAGAAGCTATAGCCCCCACGCTCCACCGCTACGCGGGTCGCTGCCCCCCATGGGGGCTAACTCGCCTTGGGGCGGCCCGGCGGCGAGTTGCTTTATGCCAAGGCGCGCTTGAGGCGGATTTCTTCCACCTTGACCGTGCCAATGGCAACGGTCTTGGCGGTGGACATTTCGCGTTTAAAACCGGCCAGCTCGTGAAAGCGCAGGGCTTGCTCGTTGGCAATCGGCACCCACACGCTGACGTGGGTGCAACCTTCTTCCTGCAGCCCTTCGCGGGCGGCATCCCACAAGGCCAGGCCCACGCCCTTACCCCAAAACTCCGGGTTGGCGTAAATCGCCCAGATTTCACCCATGGTGGGCGGTGTGCCCTTGTCGCGGCTGCGGTCATAGCCGACAAAGCCCACCATGTTGTCGTCTTCGTCCAGTGCCACCTGCACTTGCGGCTCGCTGAACTCGATGGCTTCGCGCCAGTAGGCTTGGCGTTTCTCCAGCGGAACCGCGGGAATGGGCGTATCGGCAATCAGGGCCTTGAAGGCTTCGCGCACAGTGGCGTTGTGGAGTTCTGCAATGCTTTTGGCGTCACGCAAAGTTGCGGGGCGCACGGTGAAAGTGGTCGTACTGGACATGTCTGGCGGTAAGCTGAAGCAAAATTGAAAGAGCGCCATTGTCGCTGCAAACCCGCTTCCCCCGATGTCCCATGACTGAACCCACTCTTTACGCCCCCAAGCCACGCGCAGACCGCACCTGGACCATCCGCCTACAGCCGAGTGGAACGGTGATTCCCGCTGCCCCTGGTCACACCGTGTTGCAAGCTGCGCTCGCTACGGGGTTGGCGTTGCCCAGTGCATGCCGCAATGGCACTTGCCGCGCCTGCCTGAGCCGCTTGCTGGCGGGTGAGATTCGCTATGTGATCGAATGGCCTGGCGTCAGCGCGGAAGAAAAGGCGGAAGGGTACTTTCTGCCCTGTGTGGCCTGCCCGCAAACCGACATCGTGATGGAGACGGTGTCGACCTAGGCGCACGCCCCTATCGAGTTTGATATAAACAGATTTCGCTTCTCCATCCTTTTGGGCCATTTCATGAGAATCAAGACCGTTTGCGCTGTGCTGGCAGTGCTTGCCATGGCCGGTTGCAGCCCCTTGCAAACGACCGGAGCCGCGAAGGACGCCACCACCCGCATCACCATCCTGCACACCAACGACCACCATGGTCGGTTCTGGAAGAACCGCGATGGCGAAGCAGGCATGGCCGCACGCAAGACCGTGGTCGATGCCATCCGCGCGGAAGTGGTGGCCGCGGGCGGCTACAGCCTGTTGTTGGATGGCGGGGATGTGAACACTGGCGTGCCCGAGTCTGATTTGCAAGACGCCGTGCCCGATTTTCGTGGCATGAACCTGCTGGGCTACGACGCCATGGCGGTGGGCAACCACGAGTTTGATAAGAGCCCGTTCATTTTGAAGATGCAGCGCGAGCTGGCCCAGTTTCCGATGTTGTCGGCCAATATTTACCGTGGGGGTCAACGCATGTTTGCGCCCTACAAGATATTTACCCTCGGCGGCGTGCGCGTGGGTGTGATGGGCCTGACCACCGAAGACACGCAAAAAATGGTACACCCCGACAACATACGCGACATCGAATTTCGCAGCCCGATCGTTGAGGCGGCCCAGGTGGTGCCCGAGTTGCGCGCCAAGGCCGACGTCGTTATCGCGGCCACCCACATGGGCCACTATGAAAACGGCAACCACGGCACCCAGTCGCCCGGCGACGTGGAGATGGCCCGCGCCGTGTCTGGCATTGACCTGGTGGTGGGCGGCCACACCCAAAACCCGGCCTGCATGAAAGCCGAAAACGTGCTCGACCGGGCCTATGTGCCGGGCAACGAATGCCAACCCGACCGCCAAAACGGCACCTGGATCGTGCAGGCCCATGAGTGGGGCAAGTACGTGGGCCGGGCAGACTTTGACTACCGCAACGGCCAGTTCACTCTGGTCAAATACGCGCTGATACCCATCAACCAAAAAAGATCGGTTGCGGTGGCCGATGGCAAGACCACACTGGCAACCTACACCCCCGAGATTGCCGAGAACCCGGCGATGCTGAGCCTGCTCAAACCGTTCCAGGAGTTTGGTCAACAAAAATTGTTGGTCGAAGTGGGCAGCACCGACGCCAAACTGGAGGGTGACCGCGCCGTGGTGCGCAGCCAGCCCACAGCGTTGGGCGTGATGGTGGGCCGCGCCATGATGGAGAAGACCGGTGCCGACTTTGCACTGGTCAATGCCGGCGGTGTGCGCGACTCGCTGCCTGCGGGCAAGCTCAATTACAAAGACATCCTGCAGGTGCAGCCCTTTGGCAACACCATCGTGACGGTGGACTTGACGGGTGTCGAAGTGTTGGCCTACCTCGATGTGGCAGCCAAGATGAGCGCGGGCTCAGGCGCGTTCCCACAAACTGCAGGCCTGCGGATGCGCATTGCGGCGGGCGCGGTGCAAGACGTGCAGATTCAAGAAAAACCGCTGGACCCCGCCCGCAACTACCGCATGGCAGTCAATAATTTTGTAGCCTCCGCAGGCGATGGCTACCCCAAACTCACGACACACCGCAGCTACGTAGACACCGGCTTTGTCGATGCCGACATCTTGCGCGCATTCATCTCCGTCCACAGCCCGCTCAAGGCGGCGGACTACGCACCCGGCAACAGCGTGGTGCGCAACTAGGCCTTTGGCCGCTCCCCTATGGTCAGTCTTTCACGACGCAAAAAACAAAACGCATCCAACGCGGGTGCCAAACCAGCGCTGCGTCGCAACGAAGCGTCGCAGGACGTCATCGTGGACGGCTATGCACCGGCGCAGATGATCGAAGATCTGCGCAAATACCAGTCCGAGCTGGAGATACAAAACCGGGCCCTGCGCTACAGCCAGCAGGAAGCTGAAGGCGCATCCGAGCGCTTCTCAACCCTGTTCTCCAATGTGCCACTCGC